>NZ_JBFAZH010000967.1:0-2999 GCF_040681735.1 Actinoplanes sp. NPDC051633
GCCGGACGCCCTGGCGCCGGCCGAAAAGCTGCCGACCAAGGCCGACGCGGTCACCGACCGGCAGTTCGACTTCCGCCGCAGCGGCTCGGGCTGGACGGTCAACGGCCGCCCGTACGACCCCGCGGACAGCCTGGCCGCGCCGCGCCTCGACACGGTCGAGCTGTGGCGGTTCACCAGCGACTTCCACCACCCCGTGCACGTGCACCTCGCGCACTTCCAGATCCTCTCGCGCAGCGGGCGATCGGCCGAGCCGTGGGAGACCGGCTGGAAGGACACGGTGGATGTGCGCCCGTACGAAGCGGTGGAGGTGCTCGTGAAGTTCGCGGGCCACCGCGGCCGATACATGCTGCACTGCCACAACCTCGAGCACGAGGACATGGCGATGATGGCGAACTTCGACATCGTCTGACGCGGTCATGCGGAAAGGTCTACCGGCCGCCTACGACAAGAATTCCGGAGCGCGGCAGTCGCCGGGACCGACGGCCGGAAAATGTCGGAGGGGGCTGATAAGACTTCCTCCATGGCGGAGCAGACGATGCGATACGGCGTGATCCTTCCCGGCGGCACGGCGGCGGAGCAGGTCGAGCAGGCCCGGCTGGCCGAGCGGTCGGGGTGGGACGGCGTGTTCGTGTGGGAGGCGGGCTACGGCGTCGACGCGTGGAGCCTGCTGGCCGCGATGGCGGTGGTGACCAGCCGGATCCGGCTAGGCACCATGCTGACGCCGCTGCCGTGGCGCCGGCCGTGGAAGGTGGCGAGTCAGGTTGCCACCGTCGACCAGCTCTCCGGCGGCCGGGCGATCCTCGGCATCGGGGTCGGCGCGCTGACCACCGACCTGCCGCTGACCGGTGAGGTGACCGACCTGCGGCAGCGGGCCGACATGATGGACGAGGCGATCGACCTGATGCGGGTCCTGTGGGCGGGCGGTTCCACTTATCGTGGCCGGCATTACGAGTACGAGGTGGCCCGCAACGACCTGGCTCAGGTGGGCCGGCCGGTGCAGGAACGCGTGCCGATCTGGGTGGTGGGGAAATGGCCGCACCCGAGATCCATGCGGCGGGTGGCCCGGTGCGACGGGCTGATTCCCGGCCACGAGCAGACGCCCGAGACGGTCCGCGAGATGCGCGCCTGGCTGACCGGGCAAGGCGCTTCCCCGGCTCTCGACATGCTGGCCGAGGGTGAGACACCGACCGCGGATCCGGCCGCCGCACGATCTCAGGTCGAGCCGTGGGCGGCGGCGGGCTGCACGTGGTGGATGGAGACGCGCTGGGAGATGCCGCACCACAGCGCCGAGCGCATGGCGCAGATCAGCGAGCGGATCGCGGCCGGTCCTCCGCGAGCCGCGGCATGACCGCCGAGCCCTTCCGGATCGAGGTCGGCGATGAGGTGCTCGCCGATCTGCGCGACCGCCTGCGCCGCACCCGCTGGCCCGAGCCGGCCACGTCGCCCGGCTGGGCACAGGGCCCGCCGTTGTCGTATGTGCGGGAGCTCTGCGACTACTGGGCCGACGGCTACGACTGGCGCGCGACCGAGGCGCGGCTCAATGCGCTGCCGCAGTTCCGCATGGAGAT
Organism: Actinoplanes sp. NPDC051633; assembly: GCF_040681735.1. Lineage (NCBI taxonomy): Bacteria > Bacillati > Actinomycetota > Actinomycetes > Micromonosporales > Micromonosporaceae > Actinoplanes > Actinoplanes sp. NPDC051633. Next base: position 1,569 of record NZ_JBFAZH010000967.1, read on the forward strand.
CGGCGGCCTCGAGATCCACTTCATCCACGTACGCTCGCCGCGGCCGGACGCAACGCCGCTGGTGATGACCCACGGCTGGCCGGGTTCGGTGATCGAGTTCGAGAAGGTGCTGGGGCCACTGAGCGAAGACTTCCACCTGGTGGTCCCGTCCCTGCCGGGCTACGGCTTCAGCGGTCGTCCGGCCGAGGCCGGCTGGACGGTCGAGCGGATCGCCGACGCGTGGGCCGAGCTGATGGAGCGGCTGGGCTACGACAGGTTCGTCGCGCAGGGCCACGACTGGGGTACGAGCATCAGCACCGAGATCGGCAAACGCCATCCGGGTCACGTAATCGGCCTGCATCTGGTGCCTCCGCTCGTGGCGCCTGATCCGGCCACGTTCGACGACCTGACACCGGCCGAGCGCGAGGCGGTGGCCGCGCTGGAGTCGGGAGAGTCGGGCGACGGCTATTCGCACGAGCAGTCCACCCGGCCGCAGACCATCGGCTACGGCCTGGTCGACTCACCGGCGCTGCTGTGCGCGTGGATCGTCGAGAAGTTCCAGGCGTGGACCGACTGCGACGGCGACCTGAGCACCGTGCTGACCCGCGACGAGCTGCTGGACAACCTGATGTTCTATTGGCTCCCGGGCGCGGGCGCTTCGGCGGCGAGGCTGTACTGGGAGAGCTTCGCCGGCGTGAAGGCCCGCTTCCGGGGCGCGGCCACCGACCGGGTCACCGTGCCGACGGGCTGCTCGATCTTCCCCAGGGAGAACCCACGGCCGTCGAGGCGGTGGGCCGAGCGCCGCTTCACAGACATCCGATACTGGAACGAACCGGCGAGGGGCGGGCACTTCGCGGCGTTCGAACAGCCGGACCTGTTCGTCAACGAGGTGCGCGAGTGCATCCGGGCGCTGGGGAACGATGGCGCGCAAGGCCGTGACGGGCCATGAGGACGACCTCACCCGGGAGCGGAGATCGCCACTCGGCCGGCGGGCTCGGCCGGCGGGCACGGCCGGCGGACGAATCAGCGGTCCGGCAGGCTGGCGACGAAGGCCGCGGCGACACGCTTGGGGACCACCATGCGCCAGGCGTCGATGACCAGCTCTTCCATCAGGACCGGGTCGAGCGTGGCCATCCATGCCTGAACCCACTGGAATCGCATGTCCGACTGGCCCGGCAGGTGGAAGACGTCCGGCGCCGAGGCCACCAGGGCTTCGCGTTCCTCCCGGGGGAAGCCGAAGCCCATGACGGTCTCGTCCCGGGAGAACGCCACGTAGACGATCTTTCCCACCCGGAACTTCACCCGGTCGCGGATCAGGTGTTCCTCGCTGCGCGGCAATCGCCGGGCGACCGCCCGCACGTCTTCGACGGTGACCATGCCCAGCACGCTATCGCCAGGGTCTGACATTCCCGTGCGACGGAACGAGGCCGTCCACGGGCCGCGGCAGGCGGC
>NZ_JBFAZH010000968.1:0-2999 GCF_040681735.1 Actinoplanes sp. NPDC051633
GTGCACACCCACTTCCTGCCGGAGCGGATGCAGCGCCGCGTGTGGGCACACTTCGACGAGGCCGGGCCGCTGATCGGCCGGGCCTGGCCGATCCGCTATCGGCTGCCGGCCGCCGAGCGCGTGGCGATCCTGCGCGAGCTGGGCGTCCGGTCCTTCACCGCGCTCGCGTACGCGCACCGCCCGGACATGGCGGCCTCGCTGAACGACTGGACGCTCGCCTTCGCCGCCGACGTGCCCGAGTGCCTGCCGTCGGCGACGTTCTTCCCCGAGGACGGCGCCGCTGCCGTGGTCGCCGACGCCCTGGACCGTGGGGCCCGGATCTTCAAGCTGCACCTGCAGGTCGGCGGCTTCGACCCGCGCTCTCCGCTGCTGGACGAGGCGTGGGGCGTGCTGGCCGATGCGGCCGCGCCGATCGTGATCCACGCCGGGTCCGGACCGGTGGCGAACGGTTTCACCGGCTCCGGCCCGATCGGCGAGGTCCTCGCCCGGCACCCGCGGCTGGCCCTGGTCTTCGCCCACCTCGGCGCCCCCGAGTACGAGGGCTTCCTCGACCTGGCCGCCACCTACGAACACGCCGCGCTGGACACCACCATGGCGCTGACCGACTTCTTCGAGGAGTTCCGCCCCTTCCCCCGCGACCGCCGGGCGCAGCTGCGCGACCTCGGGCTGGCCGGCCGGGTGTTGCTCGGCAGCGACTTCCCGAACATCCCCTACCCGTACGCCCATCAGCTGGAGGCACTCGCCCGGATCGATCTCGGCGACGACTGGCTGCGGGCGGTGTGCTGGGAGAACGCGGCACACCTGTTCGGCCTGTCGGCCTGATTAAATTGCGAGCCCGTGTCACGATCAAGCGCATGAAGAAGGCACTGGGCTGGATCCTGCTGATCCTGCTGATCTTCTACATCGGCACGAACCCGGGCCCGGCGGCGGACATCGCGACGAGCCTGGGTGACGGCATCGCGAACGTCTTCCGCAACATCGGCACCTTCTTCTCCGAGCTCGCCAACTGAGTCCTCGATGGCTCGCATCTTCGTGACCGGCTCGGCCGACGGGCTGGGCCGGGCCGCCGCCGAGCGCCTGCGCGCGGCGGGGCACGAGGTCGTGCTGCACGCTCGCTCCACTGCCCGCGCTTCGTCGCTGGACGGTCCGGTGCTGGTCGGCGATCTCTCGTCCATCGCCGAGACCCGCGCGCTCGCCGCCGCGGCCGACGACTCGGGGCGGTTCGACGCGGTCATCCACAACGCCGGGATCGGCTACACGGCTCGGCGGCGGGTCGAGACCGCCGACGGGCTCGAGCAGCATTTCCAGGTCAACGTTCTCGCGCCCTATCTGCTGACCGCGCTGATGACCACCCCGGACCGCTTGATCTATCTGAGTTCGGGGATGCACGAGGGCGGGCACGCGGCGCTGGACGACCCGCAGTGGACCCGGCGGCGGTGGAGCGGGGCGAGCGCGTACAGCGACACCAAGCTGTGGGACGTGGTGCTGGCCTTCGCGGTGGCACGGCGCCTGCCGGGGGTGCTGTCCAACGCCGTCGACCCGGGGTGGATCGCCACGAGGATGGGCGGGCGCGGTGCGCCGGGCGGGCTGGATGAGGGTACGCGTACGCAGATCTGGCTGGCCACCAGCGACGACCCGGACGCCCGCGTGAGCGGCCGGTACTTCTACGACCGGCGCGCCCGCCCCGCCGCCGCGGCCGCGTCCCGGGCCGAGCTGCAGGAGGAGTTGCTGGACTACTGCGCCGGCCTGACCGGCGTCACGCTGTGAAAATCACCTGCGTCGGTCTGTCCACTGTGGACATCGTCTACCGGGTGCCGCGGATCCCCGGTGCGGACGAGAAGGCGCAGGCCACGTCGGTGGAGGTCGCGGCGGGCGGTCCGGCGCTCAACGCCGCCGTTACGGCGGCCGCGCTCGGCGCCCGGGTCACGCTGGTCACGGCGGTCGGTTCGCATCCGCTGGGCGAGCTGATCAGGTCGGATCTCGACGGGTACGGGGTGCGCCTGGTCGACGCCGCGGAGTCGTCGGCGCCGCCACCGATCTCGGCCGTCACCGTCGAGGAGGACTCCGGGCGGCGGACCATCGTCAGCCGCAACGCGGGCGACGTCGCCGTGCGCGTACCCGACGATCTTGATCTCGATGGTGTCGTGCTGGTCGACGGGCACCACCCGGCGCTGGCGGACGTCGCCGCACGGGGCGCCGGGCGACTGGTGGTCGACGCCGGGCACTGGCGGCCGGTCTTCGCGACGATCCTTCCGCACGCGTCGGTGGTGGCGTGCTCGGCCGGCTTCCGCCTGCCACCGTCGGTGGGCGACCTGTCCACAGTGGCTCCCGACGTGGCGGTCACCGACGGACCGCACCCGGTGCGGTGGTGGTCCGGCGCGGCCTCGGGCTCGCTCGACGTGCCCACGGTCGCCGCGGTCGACACCGCCGGCGCGGGCGACGCGTTCCACGGCGCCCTGGCCGTGGCGCTGGCATCGGGCGCGTCCTTCACCGACGCTCTCCGCGAGGCCATCCGCGTGGCCGCGATCCGCGTCCGGCACCGAGGCCCGCGCTCCTGGCTCTCCGACCCGGGCCTCACCAGCGAACAGTGGTAGCCCAGAAGGGGATCCGCGGGCCCGATAGCCCGAAGGGCTACCACTTCCGGTGTTCACCGCGTCCGCCAGCGAACAGTGGTAGCCCAGAGGGGCATCCGCGGGCCGGATAGCCCTCTGGGCTACCACTTCGGGTCACGGCTTCCGCCACGCGTCGCCGATGCGGTCGTCGGCCGTGATGGGTCGCAGGACGCGGGCGGGCACGCCGGCGGCGACCGTCAGGGCGGGGACGGAGCGGGTCACCACGCTGCCGGAGCCGATCACGCTGCCGCGGCCGATCCGGACGCCGGGGTTGATCGTCACGCCGCCGCCGACCCAGACGTCGTCCTCGATGACGACCCGCTCGGCGATGCAGGCGCCGGCCGTACGCTCGGCCGGGTCGATGGCGTGGTTCGTGGTGTAGATGCT
>NZ_JBFAZH010000969.1:0-2998 GCF_040681735.1 Actinoplanes sp. NPDC051633
ACCGCCCCCGGCAACGGCGCCGGGGGCGGTTTCTTTTCGCTCGTGGACGGTCAGGCGGCGCGGTGGCCGCCGACGCCGGCGGCGCTCTGGTACCGCTCGAAGTCCTGCTGCTGCAGGATGCCCCGGATCAGCCGGGTCTCATCGGCGCTGTGGCGGCCGATCAGCTCGTCCAGCTCGGCCCGCTCGGCCGGGGTCTGGAAGGCGGCGAGCTCCTTGGCGAGCTGACGGTACGCGCGGCGCTCGGTGGCTCGGTGGGCGATCGCGGTGCGGATCCGCGTGGCGAAGGCCATGGTGTTTCTCCTTGATGCATTGACGCTCTGTAGTTGCGAAAAGCGTCGTCGCTTCCCTTCGTCAACGATCCGCGCGCAGTGCTAAATCGCCAAGTCATTAACGTTAAAGCTCGGGTACGGTGGTGACCCGCGCCACTGGATCTTAGTAGCGCGGGTCACTCTCCGTGGACTATTGGCTGGTCACTGTCAGCGTGTTAGTCCGATCACGTGACTAGACGGTGAGGGTCCAGGAATTGATGTAGCCGGTGTCCAGCCGGTAGACGTCCTGGACGGACAGCTTCCAGGCGCCGTTCGCCGCCTCGCCGGAGAGGTTCGCCGTGTACGTCGTGTTGACGTTGTCGGCGCTGTCCGAGGAGCTGCTGTTCTTGAGGCGGAACGACGTGCCGTCCGGGGCGATCAGGTTGACCACCAGGTCACCGCGGTAGGTGTGCACGATGTTTACCGCGACGGTCGAGGTCGCCGAGGCGTTGCGGGCGCAGCCGCTGATCGTGACTGTGCTGGTCACCGCGGCGCCGGCGTCCGGGATGGACACGTCGGTGCCGTTTGTGCCGGTGCACCCGGTCGGCGGCGGGGGCTCGGTGCCGCCGCAGGTGGGCTCGCCGCTCTGCGCCGGGACGCTGATCGCGTTCCAGGCGGCCTTGACCGTGTTGAACTCGGTGCAGCTCGGCGCGTAGAGGTTCTTGGCCGCGTTCAGCGACGCCGTGCGGATGTTGGCGTAACGCCAGGTCGAGGTCTTCGACTGCAGCGCGTTGTAGTAGATCTCGCCGGCCTTGCGGATCGAGATGCCGGTGACCGAGCTGCTGTTGCAGGTCGGGCTGGCCGGCTGGCCGTTGGCCGGGTTCGAGCCCTCGGCGACCAGGTAGAACCAGTGGTTGAGCGGCCCGGCCGCGGAGTGCACCTCGGTGCTGGGGATGCCGGTGGACCAGCAGTTCGGGTCGCCCGCCAGCGAGGGGTTGTACATGTAGCGGATCGGGCCGTCGCCGACCAGGTCCACCTCCTCGCCGACCTGGTAGTCCGGTGGGTCGAGCGGGCTGTTCGCGTAGGCCTCGGTGAGCGCGCCGAAGATGTCGCCGGTGGACTCGTTGATGCCGCCGTTCTCGTTGCCGCTGCCGGCGCCGCCCGGGGTGGACTGGAAGATCGCGTGGCCCATCTCGTGCGCCACCACGTCGATCGGCGTGGCCTGCCGGTTGTTGGCCTGGTTGTGGCCGAAGTTGGTGTAGGAGCCGTTCCAGTACGCGTTGACGTCGTTCAGGCCGACCCGGACCGGCGGCGTGTTGCCGTTGCCCAGGATGCCGTTGCGGTTGAACCAGGCGCGGACCATGTCGGCCTCACGCTGCACCGACCACATCGCGTCGACGCACGCCGTCTCGAGGTTGGTGCCGGAGCCGTTGCCCCACGCGTCGTCCGTGCCGGTGTAGGCCGACCCGTTCTGCCCGCCGCACTTCAGCCCCGGCCGGGTGGTGTCGGTCATCGAGAACGACGAGCCGGACCCGGAGGTGTTGATGCTGACGTTCCCGTAGTAGTAGCCGTTGCCGGTGCCCTCGCGGACCAGCTCGACGCTGTCGGCGACCTTCCCCGTCAGCGCGTCCACGAAGATGTGCTGGTTGCTGGGCTTGCTGCCGGCCAGCGTCCCGGCCACGTCGACCTGGTAGACGAGCTTCGGCGTACCCCAGGCGAGGACCTTGAGCGTCGCGCCCGACGCGCTCTCGACCGTCGCGAAGCCGGACCTCGCGATCGCCACGGCCTTGTCCGCCGTGACCTTCGCGGTGGTGCCGACGGCGATCTCGGCGGACTGGGCAACCGCGGTGCCGGTGACCGCGCCGGTCTTGTCGGTGGACACGACGACGTCGCCGCCGACCACTTCCAGACCCTGGTAGGAGCGGACGTAGGTGACGTACTGCAGGCCGTCGGTGCCCGGCACGACGCCGGTCCGCTTGAGCGTGTCGGCGGCGCCGCGGCGGAGCACGGCATCGGAAGCGGCGTTGCCGACGAGCTTGTCGGCCGCGGTGGCGGCCTTGCTCGCGGGCGCCGGCGTGGGGTCAGGGGCCGCTTGGGCCAGGGCCGGCACCGCGAGCGTCAGGGACGCCCCGGTGGCCAGGGCCAGGAACAGGTTCGGTCGTCGCACGTCGTACTCCTTCTGCTCCACCCGGTAGGGAGGCTGCTTGAGCAGAGACGCTAGGCATCGACGACCGTCATCGAATCAGGGAAAACCCTTGCAGCCGGGAGGCGAGTTGGGTGCGCGACCGTACGCCCAGCCGCCGGTACACCCGGGTGAGGGTGGCCTCGACGGTCTTGACGCTCAGATAGAGCTGCGCCGCGATCTCGCGGTTGCTCGCGCCGTCACGGACCAGCGCGGCGATCCGCGCCTCGGTGGAGGTCAGCCCGAACGCTCCGCTCTCGGGCGCCGAGGTGCTCTCCGTGCCGGCCAGCGCCCGCTCGGTCTGCTCGGTCCACGGCCGGGCCTCGGCGGCCAGGAAGATGGCCATCGCCGCGCCGATCGCGACCCGGGCGGCCGCGTACCGCCGGCGGCGTCGCTCGGCACCGCCCTGCACGAGCAGCGAGTGCGCCTGCTCGAGGGGCTGGTGCAGCTGCTCGAAGTGCAGCGCGGCGGCAGCTTCAAGGACTAGTATAACATAAAATCGTCTACAAATAGACAAAAAACCTGCACGCTTAATGTAGATCAAAAGCTTAACGCAAATGAAATAGAT
>NZ_JBFAZH010000970.1:0-2995 GCF_040681735.1 Actinoplanes sp. NPDC051633
ATGGTGCGGTCGAGGGCGCTGACGATGCCGGAGGTGACGGTGTTGACCAGGGCCAGCGGTGAACCGAAGGCGAGCACCGGGTCGCCGACCGCGATCTGATCGGAGTTGCCGAACTTCACCGCCGGCAGCCCCGACTTCTGCGCCTTGATGACCGCGATGTCCGACTCGGGATCACGCCCGACCAGCGTCGCCTTCGCCGTCGAGCCGTCGCTGAACGACACCGAGAGCGCCCCGTCGGTGCCGCCGCCCTCGACCACGTGATCGTTGGTGATCACGTACCCGTCGGCGGAGACCACGAAGCCGGACCCGATCGCTCCGGTGACCCGCACGGTGACCACGCTGGGGGTCACCGTCTTGGCCACCCCGGCCAGAGACTCGGGGGCCCGCTGGGCGGCCTCGGGGGCCTCCTGCTCGCCCGCGCCGAGCGTGGTGCCGCCCCCGCCGACGCCGCCGCGGACCGCGAAGACGTAGCCGAGCGTGCCGCCCAGGCCACCGGCCAGCAGGGCCGTGACCAGGCAGATCACCAGGATCGGGCCGAGCCCGCGGCGCGGGGCGTCGGGGTCGGGGATGTGCTCGGGCGGCGGGCCGCTGCTCACCGGCGCGGCGTTGATCACGACGGCCGAGGGCGCCTGAGGGTCCCGCCAGGGATCCTGGAGCGCGCCGGAGGTCCACCAGGGCGATGCCGCCGGCGTCGGCTGTCCAGGACCGGGCGGCTGACGCCAATCGCGGCCGTCGGTCACGTCGATGCCTCCACTCGTCCCCGGGAGCGTCGAAGTCCCCCACGCTCCAGGATGACACGGATCGTCCGGAGCGTTCAGGCATCGACGGCCCGATGCGCGCCTCACCGACATCACTTCTACTCTCATACCCGATGTGCGCCGGTTCCGGGTCGTACATCCTCCCGGGAGGAGTTCAGTCATCGTCACCGCCTCGCGTTCATCGGGTCTGCCGGACCAGTCGGCTTTCGCGGAGGCCTACGCCGCCGAGGACGTCGTGCTGCGGACGGCTCGCACAATGGCCGCCGAGCTGGGCCTGGCCCCGGTTTCGCCGGGCGCGGGCGCGCTGCTGCGCCTGCTGGCTGCCGCGGGCAGCGCCAAGTCGGTGGTGGAGATCGGCACGGGTACGGGTGTGAGCGGCACGTGGCTGCTCCGCGGTATGCGGCCGGACGGCGTGCTGACCACCATCGACGTGGAGAGCGAGCACCAGCGGATCGCCCGGCGCATCTTCGTCGAGGCCGGGTTCGCGCCGTCGCGTACCCGGATCATCGCCGGCCGTGCCCTGGACGTCCTGCCCCGGCTGGCGGACGGGGTCTACGACCTGATCTTCGTGGACGCGGACGCCACCGAGTCCGGCGCCTGCGCGGACGCGGCGCTGCGGCTGCTCCGGCCGGGCGGCACGCTGATCGTCAACGGCGCCCTGGCCGGCGGCCGGATCGGCGACCCGGCCGCCCGCGACGCCGGGACCGTCACGATCCGCGAGATGCTGCGGACGATCCGGGAGTCGGACGACTGGATCCCGGCGGTGCTCCCGACCGGCGCGGGAGTGCTGGCCGCGGTCAGGCGGTGAGATAGCGGACCAGCGTGCGGACTCCCCAGCCCGTCGCGCCCTTGACCAGGTCGCCGGTGGTCTTGTCGGACCACGACGGCGCCGACATGTCCAGGTGCGCCCAGCTGCCGGCCTTGTCGCCGAGGAAGTCCCGAAGATAGAGGGCGGCCACCACGGAACCCGCGCCCTGCGCCGGTGAGCTGTGCCGGTCCGCGATGTCGGAGCGGAGGTACTCGGCGTAGTCCTCGGGCAGCGGCATCCGCCACATCCGCTCGCCGGCCGCCGTACCGGCCCGGACCAGCGCCGCCGCCAGGTCGTCGTCGTGGCTGTAGAGCGCGGCCATCCCCTTGCCGAGCGCCACCATGTTGGCCCCGGTGAGCGTGGCCAGGTCGATCACCACGTCAGGGGCGAGGTTGGCGACGGCGTAGCCCAGGGCGTCGGCCAGCACCAGCCGGCCCTCGGCGTCGGAGTTGGTGCTCTCGCTGGTGGTGCCGTCGTAGTGGGTGATCACGTCGCCGGGGCGGTAGGCGGAGCCGCTGACCGCGTTCTCGGCCAGCGGGGCCAGCGCGGTCACGCGTACCGGCAGGCCGAGGTCCGCCGCGGCGAGCGTCGCCGCGATCACCGCGGCCGCGCCACCCATGTCCTTCTTCATCAGCTTCATGCCGTCGCGGGTCTTGATCGAGATGCCGCCGGTGTCGAAGGTGATGCCCTTGCCGACCAGCACGACGTGCCGGGTCGCCCCCTCCGGCGCCCAGCACAGCTCGACCAGCCGTGGTGGGGTCGCCGAGCCGCCGCCGACCGCCAGGATGCCGCCGAAGCCCTCCTCGGCGAGCTGCTCGGGCTCGCGGACGATCACCGTGAGACCCGGGCGTGTCGCGGCCTCGGCGACGACCTGCCCGGCGAACCAGGCCGGGTTCTTCGTCGACGAGGGCATGTTGGTCAGGTCGCGGGCCAGCCACACCGCACGCGCCACGGCCTGCGCGGTGGACAGGCTCTCGGCGTACCCGTCGTTCGAGGTGATCAGGTCGACCGCCGCCGTGCGCGGGCCTTCCGGCGCCTCCGCGAAGCGGTAGCCCGCGAACCAGATGCCCTCCGCCAGGTCACGCACCTGCTCCGGTGTGGCGCCCGCGGGCACCTCCACCTGCAGTTCCTCGTCACGGGCCACGGCGCCCACCGCGGCCGCGCCCGCGGCACGATAATCGCCGTCCGCGGCGCCTCCGCCCAGACCCACGATCACGACCTTCGCCGGGGTACGCAGCGGTCGCGGCAGCGTCTGCACCGCCCCGGCCCGCCCCGGGTCCTCCTCAGCCCGGCACCAGGCCGCCACCTCCTGGTCGCCACCGAGCGGTGTCCCGGCCGCATCCACCAGAACCGCACGGGTCGCCTGCCCAGATTCGGCCACCGCGGCCGCGCCCGCGGCACGATAATCGCCGTCCGCGGCGCCTCCGCC
>NZ_JBFAZH010000971.1:0-2993 GCF_040681735.1 Actinoplanes sp. NPDC051633
CGCCCAGTACGCGCCGGGCGGCCCGTAGGCCATGCCGACGCTGCCCGGGTTGATCACCCGGCGCCCGCCGGCCAGCCGGTCGAACGGCATGTGCGTGTGCCCGCAGACCACCACCTGCTCGGTGACGCCGGCGAGCACCTCGTTCCACTTGGCGACCGGCGAGTCGACCAGCACGAACTCGTCGTCCTTGCGCGGCGTGGCGTGGCAGAACAGGGTCGGGCCGAGGCCGTCGACGTCCAGCGTCACGGTCATCGGCAGGCCGGTGATCAGCTCGCTGTGCCGTTCGTCGAGACCGGTCATCTCCCGCTCGCCGTTGCCGTGCACCCACACCGCGCGGTCACCGAGCCCGGCCAGCCGGTCGAGGGTCTCCACCGGCATCGGCCCGGACGCGATGTCGCCCAGCAGGACGATGCGGTCGGCGTCGGCCTCGTCGAGGACGGCCTCGAGCGCCGGCAGGTTGCCATGGATGTCGGCGAGAACGGCGACTCTCATCCCGCCATGATGTCCTCATGAGCTTCACCATGCGAAAACGGCCGGCGTGAAGGCCGGGCCGGGGGAACCGGCGCTGGGTCCCTGGCGGGTCTCCCGGCTGGACGACTTCGCGCGGCCGTTGACCGGCCGGAAGGTCATCGCCGTGGACGGGCGGGGCGGCAGCGGCAAGTCGACGCTGGCCGGCCGGCTCGCCGCGCTGCTGCCCGGGTCGGCGGTCGTGCACACCGATGACGTGGCGTGGAACCACTCGCGGTTCGGGTGGGACGACCTGATGATCGACGGGATCCTCACGCCCTTCCGCGCCGGCCTCGACGTGCGCTATCGGCCGCCGGCGTGGGCGCCGAACGGGCGTACCGGAGAAATCGTCCTTCCATCGGGAACCTCGACTCTGATCATCGAGGGCGTCGGCGCCTCCCGCCGCGAGTATGCCGACCGGCTGGACTTCGCGATCTGGGTGCAGTCCGACTACGAGGAGGCGCGGCGGCGCGGCGTCGAGCGGGACATGGCGCGCGACGGCAACGACGAGGAGACGGCGCTGCGCCTGTGGTGGGAGTGGGAGGAGGAAGAGGTTCCGTTCCTCATCGCCGACCAGCCGTGGGACCGCGCCGACGTCATCGTGACGACGTCACAGGTGCTTCCCCACGACCCCGAGACCGAAGTGGTGGTGAACCGTTGATGTGAACGCGTCGGTTCACAGGCCGAGGGCGCCGCGGTTCTCCGCTGTGTCGGAGTGGACCTGCCACGCGGCGACTCGGTCGTCCCGGACGGTCGCCGACCACAACACCGGGCCCGCCAGCGCCGGCTCCGAGCAGACCGATCGGCCCGCGACGACCACCGTGTCACCGTCGGCCCGCACCACCTCGAAGATGTTGCGGTAGTCCGGAAAGGCGGCGAAGAAACCTTCCCAGGCCGTGCGGCAGCCGTCCCGGCCGGCCACCGAGTTGCCCTCGGCATCCGTGAACGTGTGGTCCGCGGTCATCAATTCCACGAGCCCCGCCAGGTCTCGCCGGTTGATGCAGTCGTTGAATTGCTCCACGACGGTCATCGCTTCACGCTAGCCGTGCCCGGTAGAACTGGTGCCGATGCGAAACTCTCGATCACATCTCAGCGGGTCGTCCGCCGCCCCCACCGGTGCCGTCGTGGTCATCACCGGCGCCATGGCCGCCGGGAAATCGACGGTCGCCCAACTCCTCGCGTCGCGGCTCCCCCGCGCCGCCCACGTCCGCGGTGACGTGTTCCGGCGGATGATCGTCTCGGGGCGCGAGGAGCTGACTCACGAGGAGTCGCCCGAGGCGACGGAGCAGTTGTGGTTGCGCTACCGGCTGTCGGCGGCGACCGCCGACGGGTACGCGCGAGCCGGCTTCACCGCCGTCGTACAGGACGTCATCCTCGGCCCGGCCCTGCCGCGCTACCTGGACCTCATCGCCAGCCGCCCGCGCTTCCTCGTGGTCCTCGCCCCGCGCCCCGACGTGCTGGAGCAGCGCGAGCGGGAACGCGCCAAGAAGGGCTACGGCGACTGGTCGGTGGCGTCGCTGGACGACGCACTGCGCCGCGACACCCCGCGGCTCGGCCTCTGGCTGGACACCTCGGACCAGACACCGGAGCAGTCGGTCACCCGGATCCTGAACGACCTGCCCGCGGCCCGCATTCCCGACTGACGGGCCGGCTCAGTCCAGCACCGGGCCGTTCATCAGGTCACCGGCGGCGAGGCCGTCCACCGTCCCGCCGCCGGCGAGGCGCAGCGTCAGCGTCGTCCGCACGGACTCGCCGCCGGTCACCGCCGGATACCAGGCCAGGAAGTAGCCGTCTCCGACCGTCGCGCGGACGGTCCTCGGCTCGCTCGTCCGGTGGACGATGATGTCGACGGTGACCACGTCGGAGCCCACATGACCGGCCATCAGGCGGCAGTAGCCCTCGGCCGTGCGTACCTCCGGCCATCCCTGCAGTTCCACCCCCGTGCCGCCCAGCCTTCGCCGGTTGACCGGCTCGTGGAGGAAGCTCGGGTTGAGCACGGACCCGTCGCGGTCGCGGAAGCATGTCGCAGTCCACGCGTCGGTGCCGACGCTCACGGCCACATAGTGACCGCGCTGCTCGGCGAGGAGCATCCGGGCCGGCCCTTCTGCCTGGTAATCGTCGCGCACCACCGCGCCGCAGCGGGCGAGGAGATCGGCCCGGTCGGTCGCCGGGACCGGCTTCGCCGTGGAACTCCACGACGCGTACGCCGGGCCGCCGCCCAGGCGCGGCAGCGCGAGCGCCGCCAGGCCGATCAGCGCGGCGAGGACGCCGACCGTCACGAGCCGGAGACGCCGAGTACGTGCCGGCGCGGCCGGGCGGGTCGCCGGTGCTCGGACGACCCGGTCGAGCAGAGCCTGTGCGTGCGGCTGCGCGACACGTGGGGGCACGGGTTCCGCTGCGTCACGGAGGGCCTGGTCGAGGTTCATGAGATGGTTCCGATCTCGACAGTGGTGCCGGGGTGCGGGGCCTGGGCGGTGGTGGTTTCC
>NZ_JBFAZH010000972.1:0-2989 GCF_040681735.1 Actinoplanes sp. NPDC051633
CTTCCCCACCCCGCCGCTCTTCCTATCTCTTGGCTTTCGTCCTTTCCGTTGCCCCGACCCCCCAGCGCGTTGTGCGCCCCAACCCCCCGCGCAGCCCCGCGGGCCGCGAAGCACGACGCGGCCGGCGGGACCGCCGTGGACAGCACCCCCAGGTCCGGCATCGACAGTGCCGGCGTCGACAGCGCCGGCATCGACGGGGCGGGCATCGACCGGGCCGGCGTCGACACGGACGGCATCGTGGGGGACAGCATCCACGGGGACCGGCGCTGGGATCTCTTTCTCGGCGTGGTCGCCGCCGGGGTCACGGTCGCCACCATCGCCACCGACGAGACCGGCCTGGCCCGGCGCCTGGTCGGCGTCGGGTCCATCGTCGCGATCACCGCCCTGTACGCGTTCGCCGGCCGCCGCCTCCTGCACCGCGACGACAACGTGCCGGCCTCCGCCTTCATCGTCGTCGCGATCCTGCTGTTCGGCGTCGGCACCTACGCGGCCAGCATCGTCAGCTATCTGCTCTTCGCGCTCTGCCCGCTCATCTTCCTGGTGCTCACGCTGCGCCGCGCCATCCCCCTCGTGGTCTTCGCCAGCTTCACCCCGCTGATCTGCGCCTGGCTCCGCGACGGCTGGGACACCGAACTGCTCACCCATCTCGGCCCGATCTTCGTCGTCTCGGCGGCCCTCGCGGTCTGGCTCGGCACCTGGATCAACCGGGTGATCGAGCAGAGCCGGGAGCGCGCCGCCCTGATCGCCGAGCTGCGGGCCAGCCGGGCCGAGGTGGCCCGGCTCTCGCACGAGACCGGGGTGGCCGCCGAGCGGCAACGGCTGGCCGGCGAGATCCACGACACCCTCGCCCAGGGCTTCACCAGCATCATCACGCTGTTGCAGGCGGCCGACCCGGCGCTGCGCGACGAACGGCTCGCCCTCGCGGTGCGTACGGCCCGGGAGAACCTGGCGGAGTCACGTACCCTCATCGCCGCCCTCACGCCCACGGCGCTGAGCAATGCCTCGCTGGCCGACGCCATCCGCCGCCAGGCGGCGTCCTTCACAGCGGAGACCGGCATCCCGGCCAGCGTGCGGGTCACCGGCGAGCCGCGGGAGCTGCCGACCCCGACCGAGGTGGTGCTGCTCCGCGCCGCGCAGGAGGCCCTGACCAACATCCGGCGGCATGCCGGCGCGAACGAGGTGGACGTGTTGCTGGCCTACGCGCAGGACGTGCGGCTGGTGGTGCGCGACGACGGGGCCGGCTTCGACGCCGAGGCGGCCGGCGGCTTCGGGCTGAAGACCATGCGGGCGCGCGCCGAACAGGCACACGGCACGTTGATCGTGCGCAGCGACCCGGACACCGGAACGACGTTGGAGCTGGAGGTGCCGGCATGATCCGCATCCTGCTGGTCGATGATCATCCGGTGGTCCGGCACGGGCTGCGCGGCATGCTGGACGCCGAGCCCGACCTGACCGTGGTGGGAGAGGCTTCTTCGGGTACGGGCGGAGTCGAGGCCGCCGAGTCGTTGCGGCCGGACATCGTGCTGATGGACCTGCGCATGCCGGACGGCGACGGCGTCGAGGCGACCGGCCGGATCCTGAAGCGCCTGCCCGGTTCCCGGGTGATGGTGCTGACCACGTACGAGACCGACCGCGACATCCTGCGCGCGATCGAGGCCGGCGCCTGCGGTTATCTGCTCAAGGACACGTCGCCGGCGGAGCTGGCCGACGCCGTCCGCGCGGCGCACCGCGGCGAGACCGTGCTGGCGCCCAGCGTCGCCTCCACCCTGGTCCGCCAGGTGCGCAAGCCGGCGCCGCCCGCCCTGTCGGCGCGCGAGACCGAGGTGCTGCGCCTGGTCGCGCTGGGCCGCACGAACGCGGAGATCGGCAAGCAGCTCTACATCTCCGAGGCGACGGTCAAGACGCACCTCCTGCGCGCCTTCGCCAAGCTGGACGTGGCCGATCGCACCGCCGCCGTGACGACCGCGATGTCGCACGGCCTCATCTGAGTTCCTTCTCAGGCTTCACAGCAAGCGCGCAGGATCGGCACAGGTCACGGCAAAGGTGACCCCTCATGGTTGGTTGAGCCGTCAATCACTGAGGGGGTAGCCCGATGGACCGGGAAGCCGGGCTCCGACGTACCACCGCCCTGACCGCCGCCATGATCATCGCAGCTTTCGCCGGAACGGCCGGCGTGGGAATCGCGGCCCACGCCGCCTCCGACCAGGCCGGCAGTGACTCCACGGCCACGACCGACGACAGCACCGGCGGCTCCACCGCCGGGGACTCGCCGTCGATCACGAGCGACAGCAGCGGCAGCGGTGCCGACGCCACCTCCGGGGGGTCGTGAGCATGCCGTTGATCGAGACGCTCCCGGTCGGCGCGAACACCGCGCAGTGGCCGGTCTGGGGCACCACCGCCCGGATCGTGCTCACCGACCCCGCCCGGGTGCCCGCCGCGACCGAGATCGTCCGGCACGAGCTGGCCGCGATCGACGCCGCCTGCAGCCGCTTCCGGCCCGACTCCGAGCTGAGCCGCGCCTGCCGGGCCGGTGGCCGCCCGGTCACCGTGAGCCCGCTGCTCGCCGAACTGGTCGGCGCCGCGCTGGAGGCGGCACGCCGCACCGGCGGCGACGTCGATCCGACCGTGGGCGCGATCCTGGCCGGCCTCGGCTACGACCGCGACTTCGCCGAGATCACCGGCCGCACCACCGCGCCGGCCGTGCGGGTCTTCCCGGCGCCGGACTGGCGCGCGGTCCGCCTGCGTCGGCTCGACCCCGAAGTGGTAGCCGAGCGGGCCATCCGAGGCGGCGATGCCCCGCTGGGCTACCACTGTGAACTGACCGTGCCCGACGGCGTGCTGCTCGATCTCGGCGCGACGGCGAAGGCGGTAGCCGCCGACCGCGCCGCCGCGCGGGTCGCCGAGCAGCTCGGCGTGGGCGTGCTGGTAGCGCTGGGCGGCGACATCGCAACCGCTGGACCAGCCCCCAGGGGGTTTGGCGGCACAGCAT
>NZ_JBFAZH010000973.1:0-2986 GCF_040681735.1 Actinoplanes sp. NPDC051633
TCTCGCCCGACCGGTCACACGCCCTGATCGCCCTGGTGGCGCTGGACAGCGTGGCGCCCGCGCCCCCGGGCCGGCTGCGGCTGCGTGGCCTCGACCCGCAGCGGCACTACCGGATCCGGCCGGTGACAGCCGGCCGTCCGCCCGCCCGGCGCTGGATGCCGTCGTGGTGGGACACCGATGTCGTGCTCAGCGGGGCGGCCCTGGCGTACACCGGGCTTGCTTTTCCCTACCTGCGACCCGACCAGGCGGTTCTCTGCCGCATCGAAGCGACGGAAGGAGCGCGCGCGCAACCCTGAACAACTCCCGGCGAAGGAGAGACATGGCCATCAGCACGACGCGGGCCCCGGCCAAGACCGGGCCCGCGACCCACGGCAAGTCCAAGAAACGCGACGACACGCGCCTGGCGCTGTTGTTCATCCTTCCCGCGCTGATCGGCTTTCTCGTCTTCATGGTCTGGCCGACCCTCCGCGGCATCTATCTCAGCTTCACCAAGTTCAACCTGCTGACCCCGCCCGAGTTCAACGGCCTCGACAACTACATCCGGATGGTCCAGGACCCGGTGTTCTGGAACGCCCTCAAGGTCACCGTCTACTACGTCTTCGTCAACATCCTGATCCAGACGATCGTCGCGCTGGTGATCGCGGTGATGATGCAGCGGCTCACCAAGCGCACCTGGCTGCGGGGCATCGTGCTCACGCCGTACCTGGTGTCCAATGTGGTCGCCGCGATGGTGTTCCTGTGGATCCTGGACTACCAGCTCGGCATCGGGAACACCGTGATCGCCTGGCTGGGCATGGACCGGATCCCGTTCCTCACCTCCGAAGCGTGGGTCATCCCGACGATCGCGCTGATCAACGTGTGGCGGCACGTCGGCTACACGGCGCTGCTCATCTTCGCCGGGCTGCAGACCATTCCGGAGACCATGTACGAGGCCGGCCGGGTGGACGGCGCGAGTGAGGTGCGGATGTTCCGCAGCATCACCGTGCCACTGCTGCGCCCGGTGCTCGCCCTGGTGCTGATCATCACCGTGGTCGGATCGTTCCAGGTCTTCGACACGGTCGCGGTCATCACCCGCGGCGGCCCGGTCGACTCGTCGCGAGTGCTGCAGTACTACATCTATGACGTCGCCTTCGGTCGCTTCCAGTTCGGCTACGCCTCCGCCATGTCGGTGGCGCTGCTGCTCGTGCTCGTCGTCATCACCTTCATCCAGTACCGGGTCACCCGGGCCGACACGACCGACCTGAACTGAGGAGGGGACATGGCAACCACCACGACACCGCCCCCGACCAAGGTCGGCGCGCCGGCGGCGGCAGAGCGGACCGTCGAGCCGCCCGAGACCCGGAAGTTCAGCATCGGCCGGGCACTGGCCTGGGCCTTCATGATCATTGTCATCCTGATCAGCCTGCTCCCGTTCTACTGGATGCTGCGCACCGCGCTGTCCAGCAACAACGCCCTCTACGCCGGCAGCGACAGCCTGCTGCCGGTGGACACCTCGTCCGGTGGGTTCGCGCGGGTCTTCGGCCAGCAGACCGGTCAGGAGGCGATCGACGCCGGCGGCGCCGGGCAGCCGATCAACTTCTGGCGCTACCTGTTCAACTCCATCGTGGTCGCCACGCTGGTCACCGTCGGGCAGGTCTTCTTCTCGGCGATGGCCGCGTACGCCTTCGCCCGCCTGCAGTGGAAGCACCGCGAGAAGTGGTTCGCGTTCTTCCTCGGCGGCCTGATGATCCCGGCCATCTTCACGCTGCTGCCCAACTTCGTGCTGATCAAGCAGCTCGGGCTGGTCGACACGCTGCTCGGCATCGCCCTGCCGACGATGCTGATGACCCCGTTCGCCGTCTTCTTCCTGCGCCAGTTCTTCCTCGGCATCTCCACCGAGGTCGAGGAGGCGGCGCTGATCGACGGCGCGTCCAAGGTCCGGGTGTTCTTCCGGCTGATCATGCCGATGTCGGTCGCGCCGATCACCACGCTGGCGATCCTGACCTACATCAGCGCGTGGAACGAGTACTTCTGGGCCCTGATGGTCAGCTACACCGACAAGTCGCGGGTGCTCACCGTGGCGCTGGGCGTGTTCAAGTCGCAGACACCACAGAGCGGACCGGACTGGGCCGGCCTGATGGCCGCCACCTTGGTCGCGGCGCTGCCGATGCTGCTGCTTTTCATGTTCTTCGCCAAACGGATCGTCAACTCCATCGGCTTCAGCGGGATCAAGTGAGGAGGCCGCCATGCTGAAGAAACTCAAACTCGGCGCGAGCGCGCTGACTCTCGGCCTGCTGGCCGCCTGCGGCGGCACCGGTGCGGGCGGCACGGTCGGCGTCATCGAGTACTGGCTGTGGGACTCCGGGCAGCAGCCCGGATATCAGAAGTGCGCGGACGAGTTCGCCAAGGCGAACCCGGGGCTGAGCGTACGGATCTCGCAGTACGGCTGGGACTCGTACTGGTCGAAGCTCACCGCCGGCTTCATCGCCGACAGCGCGCCGGACGTCTTCACCGACCACCTCTCGAAGTTCGCGCAGTTCGTCGATCTCGACGTGCTGCGGCCGCTGGACGAGCTCGGCCCGACCGCCGACATCCAGGACGGCGACTACCAGGAGGGCCTGGCCGAGCTGTGGAAGGGCCAGGACGGCAAGCGGTACGGGGCGCCGAAGGACTGGGACACCATCGCCCTGTTCTACTCCAAGGATCAGCTGAAAGCGGCCGGCGTCGACGAGTCCGAGCTGCAGGATCTCGCCTGGAACCCACAGGACGGCGGCACCTTCGAGAAGCTCGTGGCGCACATGACCGTCGACGCCACCGGCAAGCGCGGGGACGATCCGGGCTTCGACAAGAACAACGTGAAGACCTACGGGTTCGCCTCCGACGGCGCGGGCGGCGGCGGCTGGGGCCAGACCCAGTGGTCGTCCTTCACCGGCAGCGCAGGGTGGCAGGCCACCGACAAGAACCCGTGGGGCTCCAAGTTCAACCTCGACCAGCCGGCGTTCCAGGA
>NZ_JBFAZH010000974.1:0-2983 GCF_040681735.1 Actinoplanes sp. NPDC051633
CTCGGCCGACTGGGCGATCATCAGCAGCAGCTGCAGGTTGCGGCCGACCAGGGCGGACGAGAGCGCGATCGCGGAGCTGGGCTACGTGCCGAACCGTGCCGCCCGGACGCTGGTCACCCAGCGGACCGACTCCATCGCCCTGGTCATCTTCGAGTCCGGGGAGCGGTTCTTCGCCGAGCCGTTCTTCGGCCGGATCGTGCAGTCGATCTCGTCCGCCCTGGTCGGCCGCAACCTGCAGCTGCTGCTGATGATCGCCCAGTCGGCCGAGGAGCGGAATCGCGTCGAGGGCTTCCTGACCCGCCAGCACGTGGACGGCGCGCTGCTGCTCTCGCTGCACGGCGACGACCTGCCGGCCAAGCTTGAGGACCGCGGCGTGGCCACCGTGCGCGCGGGCCGCCCGATCACGGCCGGCGCCGAGCACTGCTACGTGGACGCGGACAACCGCGGCGGCGCCCGGGCGGCGGTCGAGCATCTGACCCGGTCGGGCCGGCGCCGGATCGCGGCGATCGCCGGCCCGCTCGACATGCCGCCGGGCGTCGCCCGGCTGGACGGCTATCGCGATGTGCTCGGCGGCGCGGGCGTGGTGGCGCACGGCGACTTCAGCGAGGAGAGCGGCGCCGCGGCGATGGCCTGGCTGCTCGACCGGCACCCCGACCTGGACGCGGTCTTCGCCGCCTCGGACATGATGGCGGCCGGCGCGGTCCGGGTGCTGCGCTCGCGCGGGTTGCGGGTGCCGGCGGACGTGGCGGTGATCGGCTTCGACGACTCGGTGATCGCCCGGCACACCGACCCGCCGCTGACCACCGTGCACCAGCCGATCGAGGAGATGGGCCGGGAGATGGTCCGGCTCCTGCTCACCAAGATCGACGGAGCCGAGCCGGACTCCTGCGAGATCGTGCTCAACACCCGCCTGGTGCTACGCGGCTCCGCCTGATTCATCTGATGTCTAGCGAGCGCGGGCCGACTTGACAAGATCGGCCGCCAGGCGTCATCACGAGGCTCGAGCTTCCTCAAGCCGTTTACGCACAAACTAATCCCAGCCAGAAGCGCAGCGCACGATTGCGGATCGGGCATGGCTTTACAGGCCGGATGCGCCGTGGAAGCATGCCTTTCATCAGATCAATTTGATGCCGTCGCCGTGATGCGGTGCGGATGGTCCTGATCCGGGGTGGGCTGCCGGCGCCGGCCGGCGTGAGGAGCCGATGATGCGATACCGCGAGTGGGCGGGCGCCCGGCTGCCGGTGTCGATGGTCGGTCTCGGAGCAGCCCCGTTGGGTGACGTGTACGGGCCGGTGGACCTCGGAAGCGCCACCCGTGCGGTCCGTACCGCCCTCGACATGGGAGTCAACATCGTCGATGTGGCTCCCTACTACGGGGCCACCCGGGCCGAGACGGTCCTCGGCAAGGCTCTCGCCGGCGTCGACCGCGAGAGCTACCTTCTGGCCACCAAGGTGGGCCGGTACGGTCTGGACGCGTTCGACTTCAGCGCCGAGCGGGTCCGTCGCAGCGTTGATGAAAGCCTTGGCCGGCTGGGTGCCGAGTACATCGATCTCATCCAGGTGCATGACATCGAATTCGGCGATCTGGACCGGATCGTCGACGAGACGATTCCCGCTCTGGACGAGCTGCGAACGGCGGGCAAGGTGCGGCACATCGGTGTCACCGGGTACCCACTGGCGGCACTCGAACGGGTCGCCCGCGGCGCGGCTGTCGACAGTGTGCTGTCCTACTGCCGGTACACGCTGCTCGACCGCGGCCTGACCCGCTTTCTTCCGTCCTTCCGCGATGCCGGAGTCGCCGTCTTCAACGCATCGCCGCTGGCGATGGGCGCCCTCACCCGCCGGGGCGCCCCGCCCTGGCACCCTGCTCCGGCCGACATGCTGCGGCGGTGCGCGGCGGCGGCCGAGTGGTGCGAGGCGCGTGGCTTGCAGATCGAGCGGCTGGCCATTCAGTTCGCCACCGCCCATCCCGGCTTCGTGAGCACGTTCGTCGGAATGGCCGACGAGTCCGAGGTCAGGCGCGCCATCTCGTGGGCGCTGGACCCGATCGACGACGAACAACTGGCCGAAGTCGATCGGCTCCTGGCTCCGGTCCGCGACCGCCCGTGGCCCAGCGGCCGCCCGGAGAACGCGGACACTTCGCCGCCGCCCGATGGGGAGCCGGCGTGAGCGGCGAACCGGGGCCATTGATCGACACACACGTCCATCTGTGGGATCCGCGGCGTTTCGAGTACCCGTGGCTGGCCCGATTCCCGGCCTTGCGGCGGACGTTCGGCCCGCTTGATCTCGACACCGACGGCCAGGTGCTGTCCGCGGCCGTGCTCGTCGAGGCGGACTGCATCGGCGACCAGGCCGCGGCGGAGGTCGAGTGGATCGAGGAGATCGCGTCGGCGTGGCCGCTGCTGGCCGCGGTCGTGGCTCAGGTGCCGCTGGAGCGCGGTGCCGGCGTGACGACCGACCTGCGCCGGCTTTCTCGCTCCCGCCTGGTGCGCGGCGTGCGCCGCAACACGCAGGATGAGCCGCGCGGCTTCGCGGCTGAAGCGGGGTACGTCGCCGGCGTCCGGCTGCTCGCCGAGTACGGCTTCACCGCCGACCTGTGCGTGCGCCATCAACAGCTCCCGGACGTCATCGCGCTGGTCTCGCAGGTTCCCGAGGTCACCTTCGTGCTGGATCACCTGGGTAAGCCGGACGTGCGTGCGGGGGAATGGGAGTCCTGGGCCGAGGCGATCCGGCGGCTGGCGGCGGCTTCGAACGTGGCCTGCAAGCTTTCGGGCCTGACCACGGAGGCGGACTGGGCGCGCTGGTCGCCGTCCGACGTGCTGCCGTACCTGCGGCATGCCTTGACCGAGTTCGGGCCGGAACGCTGCATGTTCGGCAGCGACTGGCCGGTCGCCACCCTCGCCACCCGGTACGGCGGTTGGGTGGCGGCGGTCCGCTCGGCACTCGCCGACCGGCCGGCCGCGGATGGCTATCTGGTCTGGCGC
>NZ_JBFAZH010000975.1:0-2980 GCF_040681735.1 Actinoplanes sp. NPDC051633
GGCATGAACGGCTTCGCCGGCGGCACCCGGCGCCCCCCCAGCCGCCTGCTCGACGGCGCCAACTACCCGCCGGTGCGCTCGCTCTTCCCGGCCAGCCACAACGCCAGCGCCCAGGTGCCGGTCGCCGCCCTGATCGAGGTCGTCCGCCGCGTCGCCCTGGTCGCCGAGCGCACCACTCCGGTGCTGCTGAGCTTCAGTGAGGACGGCCTGGTCGTCGAGGCCGGTGGGACCGAGGAGGCGCGGGCCAGCGAGGCCATGGAGGCGCAGTTCACCGGTGAGGCGCTGACCATCGGCTTCAACCCGCAGTACCTCATCGACGGCCTGCAGAACCTCGGCGCACCGGTCGCCGTGCTGTCGTTCGTCGACGCGTTCAAGCCCGCGGTGATCTCTCCGGCGTCGGAGGATGGGGAAATCGTGCCCGGTTACCGCTATCTGATCATGCCGATCCGGGTAACCCGCTGATACTGGGGCTGAGGAACCACAACGCTAGGGGGACACCATGCAGCTCGGCCTTGTCGGTCTCGGCCGAATGGGCGGCAACATGCGGGAGCGGATTCGTGAGGCCGGCCATGAGGTCGTCGGCTACGACCGCAACCCGGACATCAGCGACGCCGCCAGCCTTGAGGAGCTGGTCTCGAAGCTGAGCGCGCCGCGCGTGGTCTGGACCATGGTCCCGGCCGGACCCATCACCGAAGGCACCATTGATCAGCTCGCCGAACTGCTGTCCGAGGGCGACCTGATCATCGACGGCGGTAACTCCAAGTTCACCGACGACAAGCCGCGCGCCGAGCGGCTGGCCCCCAAGGGCATCCATTACATGGACGCGGGTGTCTCCGGCGGCGTCTGGGGCCACAAGAACGGGTACGCCCTGATGGTCGGCGGCGAGGCGTCGAGTGTCGAGATGGCCATGCCGGTCTTCGAGGCGCTCAAGCCGCAGGGGCCGTACGGCTTCGTGCACGCCGGCCCGGTCGGCGCCGGGCACTACGCCAAGATGGTCCACAACGGCATCGAGTACGGCATGATGCAGGCCTTCGCCGAGGGCTACGAGCTGCTCGCGGCTTCGGAATACGTCGACAACGTGCCCGGCATCATCAAGAGCTGGCGCGAGGGCAGCGTCGTCAAGTCCTGGCTGCTCGACCTGCTCGACCTTGCCCTCGACGGCGACCCGAAGCTGGCCCAGCTCAAGGGCTATGCCGAGGACACCGGGGAGGGCCGCTGGACGGTCGACGAGGCGGTTCGCCTGGCGGTGCCGCTGCACGTCATCGCGTCGTCGCTGTTCGCCCGGTTCGAGTCCCGTCAGCCCGACTCTCCGGCGATGAAGGCCGTGGCCGCGCTGCGCCAGCAGTTCGGCGGCCACGCCGTGCACGCCTGAGAGAGATGCACGTCCGCCGGGTCGAGCTCGCCGACTTCCGCTCGTACGAGCAGGTGGCCGTCGACCTCGACCCCGGCGTGACCGTGCTGGTCGGCCAGAACGGCATGGGCAAGACCAACCTGGTCGAAGCCCTCGGCTACGTGGCCACACTGGACAGTCACCGGGTGGCCACCGATGCCCCGCTGGTCCGCGCCGGCGCCGCCTCCGCGGTCGTCCGGTGCGCGATCGTCCACGATGGACGTGAGCTGCTGGTCGAGCTGGAGATCGTGCCAGGCAAGGCGAACCGGGCCCGGCTCAACCGCTCGCCGGTGCGCCGGCCGCGAGAGGTGATCGGCGCCCTACGCATGGTGCTCTTCGCCCCGGAGGATCTGGAGCTGGTCCGCGGCGACCCCTCCGAGCGCCGCCGATACCTCGACGACCTGCTGGTCGCCCGCCAGCCCCGGTTCGCTGGTGTCCGCGCCGACTACGACCGGGTGGTCAAGCAGCGCAACGCCCTGCTCCGGACGGCCTACCTGACCCGCAAGGTCGGCGGCAACCGCGGGCAGGACCTGTCGACGCTCGCCGTCTGGGACCAGCACCTCGCCCATCACGGCGCCGAGCTGCTGGCCGGGCGCCTCCAGCTGGTCAGCGCGCTGGCGCCGCACGTGGCGAAGGCTTACGACGCGGTCGCCGCGGGCCGATCGGCGGCCGCCATCAGCTACGCGTCGAAGATCGAATCGCGAGAGAATCTGGAAGAGGCTCTCCTGGCGCAGCTCGCCGAGCGCCGCCCGGCCGAGATCGAGCGCGGCGTCACCCTGGTCGGCCCGCACCGCGACGATCTGACGCTCGCGCTGGGCGACCTGCCCGCCAAGGGGTACGCGAGCCACGGCGAGTCCTGGTCGTTCGCCCTGGCGCTGCGGCTGGCCGCCTACGATCTGTTGCGCGCCGACGGGATCGAGCCGGTGCTGGTCCTCGACGACGTCTTCGCCGAGCTGGACGCCGGCCGGCGGGAACGGCTGGCGGCGCTGGTCTCGGACGCGGCACAGTTGATCGTGACGTGTGCGGTGCCCGAGGACGTGCCCGCCTCGCTGTCGGGGGGGCGCTTCGAGATCACGCCGGGAGAGGTGACGCGTGTCTGACGACGACAAGGACGACGAACAGACCGGTCCGGATCTGGCCCGGGCCGTTCTCGACGCCGCGCTCGCCAAGCGCAAGGCCGCGCCGAGGAAGCGGAACTACAGCGCCGCGGATCCCGAGCGCCGCCTGCGCGGCTACTCCGGGCCGGGCCCCGACCCGCGTGACCCGCAGCTCTTCGGCGACGTGCTGCAGCGGATCATGCGTCAGCGCGGCTGGGAGAAGCCCAAGGCGGAGGCGACCGTCTTCGGCGCGTGGGAGAAGGTGGTCGGCGCCGACATCGCCAAGCACAGCCGGCCGGTCAAGCTGGACCAGGGCGTGCTCACCGTCGAGGCCGAGTCCACCGCATGGGCCACCCAGCTGCGCATGCTCGCCGGCGGCCTGCTGAAGAACATCGCCGGCGAGGTCGGCCACAACGTGGTGACCAAGCTCAACATCCACGGCCCGTCGGCGCCGTCGTGGAGCAAGGGCCCACGCCGGGTGCAGGGCCGCGGC
>NZ_JBFAZH010000976.1:0-2978 GCF_040681735.1 Actinoplanes sp. NPDC051633
GGTGGAGCGGAACAGGCCCGACGGCCCGGCCACCCACAGTTCACCGGTGCGGCCCGGGGGCGTACGCAGCGAGCGTGCCTCGACCGCCGCGCCGGCCCGGAAGTTCGCGCCGCCGTCGGTGCTGACGTAGACGCGCCCGCCCGCGTACCCGAAGAAGGTCCTGGGTTTGACGCGGTCCGCTTCGACCTTCGCGCCGGCCGGGATGCCGTTGGACGGGGTCCACGAGCCGCCGCGGGAGGTGGAGTAGTGCACGCCGGTGCCGGCCGGCGCCCAGACGAAGACCGAGGCGTCGGCGCCGGTCGTGATGGACCCGCCGCCGGTGACGCCGGACGGTTCCTGGCCGGCGTACCAGTTCTCGCCGCCGTCGTTGGAGATGCCGACGTGCGATCCGGTGCCGTTGCCGGCCCGGACGAACACCGACGGGTTCGCCTCGGCGAAATCGATGCTGGTGTTGCTGCCCAGGTTCGGGGTGTCGTGGAAGGACGGCGGGACGGTGCCGAGGTCCTTGTGGTGGAAGCCGCCGATGTCGCCCAGCGCGCTCACCAGCGGCGCGCCGGTGGGCGGGCTGGCCAGGTCGAGCACCGCGGTCTCCTCGAGACCCTTGGCGAACGGCTTGATGGTGAAGGTGGTGTTGCGGTCCCAGTTGGTGAGCTGCGTGGTGCCGTACACGGTGGCGCCGGTGCCGTAGAGCATGCGGTCGGAGTCGAACGGGTCGATCTCGACGGACTCGTTCATCCAGCCCAGCTTCGGGGTGGACTCCGGCGGCTGCGGGTTGTTGTTGAAGTCGAGCCAGCGGTTCGCCGAGATGTCCATGGTGTAGCGCTTGGACGTGTTCGGGTAGCTCGTGTAATCCCAGATCCGGGTCCAGGTGGCGCCGGAGTCGGTGCTGCGGAAGAAGACGGCGTCCGGCCACCAGGAGATCTGCGAGGCGACGATCAGGGTGCCCGGCCGCTGCCGGTCCAGCGTCAGGCCGGAGTAGCCGAAGTACGTGTCGGCCAAGCCGACCGGGCTGACGTCGGTCCACACCCCGGTGCGCGTGTCCAGCCGGAACACCTGGCCCTTGCCGCCGTCGTACGGGCCGCCGGTGTCGCTGGTCGCGATGTAGAGGTGGTGGTTGACCGCGTCGAGGACGCCCTTGTGGGCCAGGTATCCGGTCGGCTGGCCGGGGATCCGCGCCCAGGTCGCGCCGCCGTCGGCCGAGCGGTAGACCGGGTTCTGCTTGTCCGCCACGCCGACGAAGATGTCGCGGGTCGTCTCGTCGAACGTGACCCAGGTGAGGCCCTGGTTCTGGCTCAGGTAGCCGTTCGCGTCGGACGGGTCCTGGACGTAGTTGCCGGCGTTGGGGAACGCCGTCACCCGGGAGAAGTTGGCGCCGTAGTCGGTGCTGCGCCACAGGCCGTTGCCGCCCTCGGCCGCGTAGTAGACGTTGCGGTTGTCGCGCGGGTCGACGGCGAGCCGCTCGCCCATGCCGCGGCCGGGCATGTTGCCGCCGTTCTTGAACGGGAGCTTCGAGATCTGCCAGGTGCTGCCGCGATCGGTCGAGCGCAGGATCGCGCCGTTGTTCGGGTCCCAGCTGTTGGTGTACATGCCGACCGCGGCGTACACCCGGTCGGGGTCGACCGGGTCGGTGGCGATGCTGACCACGCCGTTGTAGCCCCAGTTGGACTGCCCGACCCAGTCGAGCAGCGGGGTCCAGCTCTGCGTGGCCTGGTTCCAGCGGTACGCGCCGCCGATGTCGGTGCGCGCGTAGATCAGGTTCTTCTCTTTACGGTTGAAGACGATGCCGGGCACGAAGCCGCCGCCGTCGATGCGGACGTTCCTCCAGGTGTAGTTTTCGGGGACTGCATTGACGGGGGCGGCCGGCGCCGGGGCGGGGACTGCGATCGCACCGAGGACCAACAGGGCCACGGCGAGCACGGGTCTTCGAGGGCGGCGCACGGGGGATTCCTCTCGCAGACATCGAAGTTCATCGAGTGGGAGCGCTCCCAAAACCATGGCCGCGTGACATGTGCTTGTCAAGTGCCAGAAACAAATGCACCACCATGTTTCGGGCTTATTGACAGACCGAGAACTGATGGGTAGACAGGTCGGCATCCGTCGATGTGGGAGCGCTCCCGACCATCGATGGAGGTCTCCCACCCATGACCCGCTTCCGACGAGCCGGGCTGCTGGTCTCCGCAGCCGCCCTGGCCGCCGCCGCGGTGGCCGTCGCCGTCCCACACGCGGTCGCCGCGGCGCCCACCCTCAAGTCGCTGGCCGACGCCAAGGGCCGCGACATCGGCGTCGCGCTCGACCCCGCCCGGTTGAGTGAGACTTCCTACAAGTCCATCGCGGACAACGAGTTCAACCTGGTCGTACCCGAGAACGCGATGAAGTGGGACGCCACCGAGCCGGCCGCGGGCCAGTTCCGCTGGACCGCCGCCGACGCGGTCGCGTCCTACGCCCAGAGCACCGCCAAGAAGCTCTACGGGCACACCCTGGTGTGGCACAGCCAGCTGCCCGGCTGGGTCTCCGCACTGCCCGCCGACCAGCTGCGCACCGCGATGACCAACCACATCAGCGCGGTGGCCGGCCGATACGCCGGCAAGGTGGCCGCCTGGGACGTGGTCAACGAGGCCTTCGCCGACGGCGGCAGCGGCGCCCGGCGCGACACGGTCTTCCAGCAGAAGCTCGGCGACGGGTACATCGCCGAGGCGTTCCGGGCCGCCCGCGCCGCCGATCCGTCGGCCAAGCTCTGCATCAACGACTACAGCACCGACGGCGTCAACGCGAAGAGCACCGCTCTCTACAACACCGTCCGCGACCTCAAGGCACAGGGCGTGCCGATCGACTGCGTCGGCTTCCAGGGCCACCTGATCATCGGCCAGGTGCCCGGCGACCTGCGGCAGAACCTGCAACGCTTCGCCGACCTCGGCGTCGACGTGCGGATCACCGAGCTGGACATCCGGATGACCACGCCGGCCGACGCCACGAAGCTC
>NZ_JBFAZH010000977.1:0-2970 GCF_040681735.1 Actinoplanes sp. NPDC051633
ATTAGAAAAAGCTTAATCGCATTTCATAGATTGACCTCCCAATAACTACGTGGTGTTATTGGGAGGTCAATCTATTTCATTTGCGTTAAGCTTTCCACGGCCCGGCGGCGCGAGGCCGCGCAGCAGCCGGGTGACGTCGTCCGCGCAATTGAGGACCCGGGCGGTGGACAACGGCAGCAGGGCGTCGAAGCAGCTGCTGTCCGGCACGGTCCAGCAGCCGTCGAAGACCTGGGAGCTGCCCGGTGGCACGGAGACGCCGGACCGCGCCACCGGAGCGAGGAACAGGTCACCGCCCATCCCGGCGCAGCGCTTGGCCTCCGTGCCGACGAACTCGTCGGTGCCGGCCGAGGTGTAGTCGGGTCCGTCCGTCGTCCGGAACCCGCCTTCGAGGGTCCGGATGACCGCTCCGCCGTCGCCGATCACCTCGACCTTGAAGGTGTACGACGTGTTCGAGTCGAGCGGCTCGATGTCGAAGTCCAGCACCGTGTCCGGCCCGCACAGCGTGCACAGCTCGCTCAGCGGGATGTCGTCGGTGTACGGCAGCCCGTCGAGGTACATGCGGTACGCCTCGTCGTTGACCGCGTCCGGACTCCACTGCGCGGTCGCGCCACCCTCGTCGGTGACGAACGTGAAGTCGCCGTTCGGCGGCGGCCCCGTCCCGCCCGTGGTGGTGAAGGAGGCGGTGGCCGGCGTGGCGGATCTGTTGCCGGCCAGGTCGACCGCGACCACCGAGACGGTGTGCGCGGTGGACGGCGTCAGACCGCTGATCGGGTACGAGCGGTTGCCGACAGCCGTCCGGTGTGGTGCTCCGCCGTCGACGACCACGTCGTAGCCGGCCAGCCCGTAGTTGTCGGTGGCCGCGCCCCAGCTCACCGTCGCCGAGGTCGCGGTGACGCCGCCGACGGTCAGGCCCGGCACGTCGCTCGGCGGGATCCGGTCGACCGCGGTGAACGACCTCTTCTGCTGCGCGGTCTTGTGCAGCCGTTCGGCCCGCACGCACAGCGTGTTCTCGCCGAGCTGCGGTGGCCGGATCTTCGCGCTGTACGACTTGAACAGGCCCAGCCCGTGCGGCGGCCCCTTCGTCTCGAAGTCGTCGGTGACCACGTCGTCGATGGAGACGTCGAGCAGGTCGGCCCGCTTGTTGACGATGCCCTCGACGGTGATCTCGCCGTGCTCGTCGACGGCTACTTCCGCGTGCTTCTTCGGCTTCACCACCGACAGCGCGATGAAGGGATAGTTCCGCTCGTGCTCGCATCGTTCGCCGGTCGGCGGCGTTGTCGCGGTCGCCGCGGTGGCCGGCGGGTTGACCAGGCCGACCGTGGCGACGACCGACAGAACGACCGAGATGGACAGTAGAGATCTGCTGGTGCGCATGGTGCTTCACCCCCGGTGCACGAGGGTGACGGCGCGGCCCGGGTTCTGTCCCCGCTCGCGCCGGATCCGTTGCTCAGCTGCGCAACGGCGCCTGCCAGCCGGGCCGCACGTGCCCGACGCGGACGCGCTGGGGATGATCCCCGACAGCCACCGCGGCGACTCGCTGACCGGTCGCGAAGCTGATCGCGGACACCCGGTCGGCGCCGGACTCCGAGATCACGCAATCGCGGCCGTCGCCGCTGACCGTCGCCCAGTACGGCTTCATCGCGGTGACGAGCGGACCCTCCTGCAGCGTGGACCGGTTGAGGACCGTCGCGTAGTCGTCCATCGTGCCCGCCACGCAGAGCTTGCTGCCGTCGGGGCTGATCGACAGGCCGTGGTGCCGCGAGTCGTTGACGAAGGTGTTCCGGTCGTCCGACGTGGCCGGGTTCTTGGGCAGCGTCCTGATGCGGGTGATCCGGTCGGTCGGCACGTCGTACTCGACCACGCCGTTGAAGAACGACACCTGGAAGTACCACTTGGACTCGTCCGGGCTGAACACGGTCGGGCGGACCGAGTCCGACAGGTCGGAGCGGCCGAAGGCGTCGAGGCGCTGGCGCATGTCGACCACGCGTACCGTCTCGAAGGTCCTGGTGTCCACGACCGTGATGTGCCGGTCGCCCTTGGTCCAGTCCCAGATCGGGTCGTCGAGCTGGGTGTTCACCTCGCCGATCGAGCTGTTCCAGAGGTAGCGGCCGTCGCGGCTGTAGACGTTCTCGTGCGGCTTGTCACCGGTCGCGAAGGAGCCGAGCTGCGCGCCGGTGTTGATGTTCAGGACGTGCACGGTGTTCGAGGTGGAGGCGGACACGGCGACCTGCGTGCCGTCCGGCGACACGGCCATGTGGTCGGCCCGGAAGCCGGAGACCGGGAATCGCCAGCGGACGGCGCCGGTGGCCAGGTCGATCGACACGACGTCGGCGAAGCTGGGCCGCGACGCCACCAGCGCGGTGCCGTCCGGTGTGGTGTACATGTCGTCGACGAGCTGGTCGTGGCCCTCACCCGGCCCGCTGCGGATGCCCAGGAAGAACGCGAGCTTGATCGGGTTCAGGTAGATCTCGGCGAGCCGCTGGGCGCGGTCCGGGATGACGTTGAGCCGGCCGAGCTTCTGGTACGCGCCGGAGGACTCGATGACGTCGACGGTGCCCTCCCAGTTGTTGCCGACGAACATCACCTCGCGCAGGGGCGGGGGCGCGGCGGCGGCCGGGCCGGAGAGGATGGGTACGAGCAGAGACGCGGCGACCACGGCCGCTACCGGCTTCCATCTCATGGCTGCTCCAATTGTTACTTTGCGGTAACACATCGAAACATCTCGAAACGGTGATGCGATAGTTCCTCACGTTCAACGAGAGGGCGGGTTCTTGTGGGGCGGACACAGCAGGCGGCCGATCTGGTGATCGATGTGCTGCGCGAGATGGCGGCCGACGAGAAGGTGTTCGACGAGCTGCTGACCGCGGCGCGCGCCGAGTCGCCGGTGGTCGGCCGGCTGCCGGTGGAGGAGGGGCGCCGGCACGTCGCCGTGCTGCTCGCCGCCGGCCTGGCGGCGCTGCGCCGGGGAGC
>NZ_JBFAZH010000978.1:0-2969 GCF_040681735.1 Actinoplanes sp. NPDC051633
AGTCGTTCCCACTGTCTGTCGATGGCCGCGACGCTCGCCTGCTTCGAGGGCCGCCCGTCCGGGTTCGTCGCGATCGTGTAGACGCTGCGCGTCGCACTCGTGCGCCAACAGATCAGCAGAGCCGGCTTCTCGGCCGGCTTCATGCCCGCGTTGAAGCGGAACGTCTGCGAGCATTGCGCGGCACCCACCGGCTCGCCGTCGTCGGCCACCCAGCCCAGTTCCCGATATCCGGCGAGGTTCTTGCGCGCCGAGACGACCTTGAGCGTGGCGCGGCCCGACGACGTCTGGCTGACGGTCAGGTCCGCCGCCGTGACGGACCGATCGGCCGGCGTCTGTGACAGCGGTCGCGTGATCTTGACGCCCGCCCTCTTGCCGGCGTCCCTCGCCGCCTTCACCCGATCGGCGGTCGACTTCGACGCCGCCGGCGACTTCGTCGTGGCGCTCTTCGGGGCCGACGCCTTGGCCGGCGTCGTCGCGGGCGGGGCGCTCGGCGACGCCGGCGGCGGTGCGACCGACGTAGGCGGAGGAGCCACCGGGGCGAGGGCGCCGGTTTCGCTGGTTGTCGCGGGTTCGTGGCCGGTCAGGTGGTCGGTCAGCACGTAGGCGCCGCCTCCCAGGATCGCCGCCAGCCCCACCACACCGACGATCGCCTGCTTTCGGCGTGCGTTCGTCATCAGTTCTATCCTTTGCGGGTCTCGACTGGCTCACATGGTCCCAAAAATGCGGACATAGCGGATCGGAACGCAGAAGCCCTCATCGACCGGAGGATCCCGCCGATCAGTGCTCCCATTCGCCAACGGGAGGTCCAGCATGGGTCGCAAGTTCAGGTTCGGGGCGCTGAGCGCCACCACCTTCGCCGCAGGAGCCATCGTCGCGCCACTGTTCGGCGCCGCGCCGGCGTTCGCGACGACCACCGCCAACCGGGGCGCACCCCCGGCGAGCATCCTGCCGGCGACCGTGACCCCGTCGGCTCCGGTCACGATCGTGCGGACCGGCTTCGACGCCACGGGCCGCCCCGTCGTCACCAAGCACACCGCAACCACCAGGACGAAGGCCGAGCAGCTGGTACGCGCCGCGCAGAGCACCCCGCGCACCCTCGCCGTCGAGCTCGACGCCCCGGTGCGGGCCACCGGAGACGCCCTCCGCGCCGACCAGTGGAACCTCACCAAGACCCGCACCCCCGACGCCTGGAGCACGTCGACCGGCGAGGGCGTCACCGTCGCCGTGCTGGACACCGGCGTCGACGCGACCCACCCCGACCTGGCCGGGCAGGTGCTCACCGGCAAGAACATGATCACCGGGCAGATCGGCGCCACCACCGACGTCCACGGCCACGGCACGCACGTCGCCGGCACCGTCGCCGCCACCACCGATAACGGCATCGGCGTCGCGGCGATGGCGCGCGACGCGAAGATCCTGCCGGTCAAGGTGCTCGGCGACAACGGCGGCGGCTACATGTCCAACGTCGCGACCGGCATCACATGGGCCGCCGACAACGGCGCCCGGGTGATCAACATGTCGCTGAGCTCGAGCGGCAAGACCGCCGCGGTGACGAACGCGATCTCGTACGCCCGCTCCAAGGGTGTGGTCGTCGTCGCCGCGGCCGGCAACGAGCGGGCGAACAAGAGCCCGACCAGGTACCCCGCCGCCGACGACGGGGTGATCGCCGTCGCCGCCACCGACAGCAACGACAAGTACGGCTCCTTCTCGAATGCCGGCAGCTACGTGGACCTGGCGGCTCCCGGCGTCGGCATCCTCAGCACGGTCCCGGGCGGCTACGCCACCTACAACGGCACCTCGATGGCCGCGCCGCACGTCGCCGCCCTGGCCGCCCTGCTGCTGGCGAAGAAGCCCGGCCTGACTCCCGACCAGGTCGAGCAGGCGATGGAGTTCACCGCCGTCGACCTCGGTTCGCGGGGCAAGGACAAGGACTACGGGCACGGCCGGATCGACGCGGTCGCCGCGCTGGGCGCCGTCGGTGAGGCCGTCGTGACCTCGGAGGCGTCCTCGCAGCAGGTGCTCTACAACACCAAGGTCGACACCACCTTCACGGTGACCATCGGCGGGGCGCCGGCGCCGACGCGGGCCGTCCAGCTGTGCACGGCCGACAACGGCGCCGCCGCCAAGTGCCGCAACGCCACCACGTCGTCGACCGGCACGGTCACGCTGAGCCGCAAGGTCACCTCCCCGTACTCGGTCAAGCTGGTGGTCCCGGCGACGAAGACGACCTTCACGACCGGCGAGTCGCAGACGTACTCGTACACGGCGGCGTCTGCGGTGACGCTCGCGGCCGGCAAGCGCAACTCGGTCGTGGCGTCGCTGGTCGGCTCGGCCAAGCAGACGCTCGAGCTGCAGCAGTCGGCCGACGGCCAGGCGTGGACCACGGTCCGAACCTTCCGGGCGGCCGCCCGGACGACGCTCAGCAACGTCGAGACGGGCGTGCAATACCGGGTGTTCGTCCCGGATGTCGCGACGGTGGCGGGGTCCCTCAGCAACACCGTCCAGATGTAGATCTACGGTGGTGCCCATGATTGACGAGCGTCCGCTGGGCACCACCGGGATAGAGGTCAGCGCGGTCGGCCTCGGGGCCTGGCAGCTGGGCCGGTCCCAGGAGTGGCCGACCGGTCCCGAGCCGGAGGAGGCCCAGCGCATCGTGCGGGCCGCGCTGGACGCCGGGGTGACCTTCATCGACACGGCGCCCGGATACGCGGGCGGGCAGAGCGAGCTGAACGTCGGGGCCGCGCTGGCCGGCGTGCCGCGCGAGAAGTACGTGCTGTGCACCAAGTTCGGCCACCGGCCGGACGGCGGCACGGACTTCTCGGCGGCGGCGATCGAGCCGTCGGTGCGGGGCAGCGCCGAGCGGCTGGGCGTCGAGCACGTCGACGTGGTTCTGCTGCACAACCCGCCGGCCGAGGTGATGGACAGCGCCGAGCACTACGCGGCGCTGGAGGAGCTCAAGGCCAAGGGCC
>NZ_JBFAZH010000979.1:0-2967 GCF_040681735.1 Actinoplanes sp. NPDC051633
GGCGCGTGCACCAGACCGTCCGGGCCGGCCGGCGCGTACAGGCCCGCGACACCGAACCACAGGGCAAGCACGAGCAGCGGCAACGCGCCCGGCACCGGCGCCCAGCGCGCCAGCGCGATGCCGAGCAGCCCGGCGCCCAGCACCAGCACCGGCACCTGCAGATGCTCCAGCACACCCCGGAGGTAGATGCCGCTCGCCGGATCGCCGGCATCCGGCAGGGTGAACGGCGCGACGACCGACATGGCCACCATTCCGGCCACGCCCACCAGCACTGGCCCACGCAGCAGCCCGACGATGGCACCGACGATCCGTTGCCGGGCGTCGACCGGCGCCACGTCCAGCGGCTCGCGGACCCGGCGACGGAACGCCGCCGCGGCGACCCGGTTCGCGCTGATCACGGTCAGCGTGGCGTACACCAGGCAGACGGCGACCAGCGTCGTCCCGTACACGATGTTCCAGACGTGTTCACGTCCGTCGACGACCTCCATCACCCGCAACGCCGAGAACCACAGCAGGTACGCCAGCCCGAACCAGTACGCCGGGTGCCGCAGCATCCGCCACGCCTCGACCCGGCCCAGCCCTCCGGTGGTCCGGCCGGCCGGCGGCAACCGCCGGCCCACAGTGATGGCACTCATGCCGGCACCTCCTGCCGCGTCCCGGCCCCGCCGACCAGCAGCAGGTAACCGTCCTCCAAGGTCGGCGGCACCACGTCGGCACCCGCCGGTGGCACGCCGATCTGCCGCAGCCCGCCGGTCTCGCTGCGCCATGCCAGCACCGCGCCCGGATCACGGCCGGACCCGATCCACACCCGGCCGTCCGCCATCGCGGCCAGTCCGCTGGGCGTGCCGTCGTAACGGATTCCGCCCTCGTGCATCACGACGACCCGCGAGCACAGAGCGGCGACGTCTTCGGTCTGGTGGGTCGACACCACCACGCAGCGCGAGTCCGCGAGGGTGGAGACGGTGTCCCGGAACCGCAGCCGCTGCTCCGGGTCCAGACCGACGGTCGGCTCGTCCAGCACCAGCAGCGCCGGGTCACCGAGCAGCGCCTGGGCGATGACCAGACGACGGCGCATCCCGCCGGAGAGCCGGCGGATCCGCCGGCCGGCCTCGCCGGTCATACCGACGACGGCGAGCACCCTTCGTACCTCGTCATGGCGGGCACGGCGATCGGCCCACTCCTTCAGAATGGCGACGTAGTCGACGTACTCGAAACCCGTGAAACCGGCCGGGAAGCCGCACTCCTGCGGCACGTAGCCCAGCCGGCGGCGGACCTCGGTGCGCCCGCCGGGCAGCGCGCAGTCGTGGCCGAGCAGCCTGACCTGCCCCGCGGTGGGCGCGATGACCGTCGCCATCACCCGCAGCAGCGTCGTCTTGCCGGCCCCGTTCGGTCCGAGCAGGCCGAGCACACCCGGGCCGGCGTCGAGGCTGACCGGGTCGAGAGCGCGGCGCCGTCCGTAGGTCTTGCGTACATCGGTGAGACGGATGTCCATCAGGACCTCCACGGTTGGCGACGGCCGAGCGCGGCGAGTGCCACGACGGCGACTGCGGTGAGACAGGTGAGCTGTACGACGGGTCCGTAGGCGGCGAGCACCGATCCGGTGCTGACCTGAGCCGACACGGCGAAGGTGATCCACGCCAGCGACACCGCGGTGGCCACCGGCAGCGCGCCGAACCTCGTCTCCAGGGCCAGCGTGACCGCACTCAGCGCCAGCCCGGGGAGCAGCCAGAGCGCCGACGATCGCGGGCCGCCCGGCACCGTCAGTCCGGTGACCAGCACCAGCACTGCGGTCACCGGCACCACGAGCAGACTGCGAAGCAAGATCAAACGCAGCCGGGGGTACGGTGCCGAGGCGACCACCTCGTGCATCGGATCGGTGTCCGGCCCGTACGCCAGCGCCACCCCGGTCACCGGCACGAGCGGCGCCAGCACCAGGAACCACGTGATCAGCCAGCCCGCGGTGCGAGGCGCCGCGAAGGCGAACACGGCGAGCACCGCGCAGGACCACAGCCACGCCCGGCGCGCCCTGGAGGCCTTCGATGCCAGCCGAGCCGCGGCGGGTGGGAGGCCCGCGATGGTCAGGATCCGCTCGGCGGCCGACACCGGCGGGCGATCGAGAACGTCCACCGTGTCCAGCCACACCCGCTCCAGCAACGGCCGGTCGGCCTCGGCGGCGATCGCCGCCCGGCATCGGTCGCAGCCCAGCAGGTGTTGATCGACCGAGGCGCTGCGGGCCGCGTCGAGAGCTCCGCCGGCATAGGCCGCCAGCAGGTCGGCGTCGGCATGCCACGTCGTCATCGCGGTGCTCCTCTCATGACAGGGCCTGCCGGAGCAGTTGCCGCGCCCGGGCCATCCGGGTCTTCACCGTTCCCTGCGGGATGTGCAGCAGCCGGGCCGCCTCGCGGGTGGTCAGACCGTCCAGCACGGTGGCCCGCACGACAGCCTGCAACTCCGGGGAGAGCCGGTTGAGGGCGCTGGCCGCGTCGCCGTACTCCACTCCGAGCAGGACCTGCTCCTCGGCCGAGCTGATCACCGGGTCGGTGGCCGCGGTCAGCGCGTCGTGGTCGGGTCGCCGGGCGATCTGGTCGACGAGGCGGCGAACGGCGATGCCCCAGAGCCACGCCGGCACCTGGCCGCGCCCGTCCCACCGGCCGGCGCCCCGCCACACCGCGACGAAGGTGTCCTGCAACGCCTCCGCCACGACGTCGCGATCGCCGCACCGATGTCGGAGCCGGACCTGAAGCCATGGCGCGTGCCTGGCGTACAGATCGGCGAACGCCCCGCGCTCCCCGCAGGAGATCGCGGCGAGCAGATCGGCATCGGACGGTTCGATGTGAGCGGAGCCGGGATTCGCCAGGCCGTTGACGCCGTGACCCATGACGCCTCCTCACTCGTGTCAATCAGTCTGTCCCCGATAGAGCGGGCAGCGGTTCATGACCATCGGAAAAATCCCGGCGCGTATCCGAC
>NZ_JBFAZH010000980.1:0-2963 GCF_040681735.1 Actinoplanes sp. NPDC051633
GGGCCGGCGTGTTCTGGATCGTGTGGCGGATCGTGCTGCCGCTGTCCAGGGCCGTGGTCGCGGTGGTCGGCCTGTTCTACGCGGTCGGCTACTGGAACGTCTGGTTCACCGCGCTGCTCTACATCGACGACAACCAGAAGTTCCCGATCCAGCGGGTGCTGCAGAGCTTCATCCTGGCCGGGCAGGCGCCGCAGAACTCGGGGGTCGCGGCCGGCGCCGCGCTGCCGCCCACCCTCGCGGTGAAGATGGCCGTCGTGGTCGTCACCGTGCTGCCGATCACGCTCGTCTACCCCTTCATCCAGCGCCACTTCACCCGCGGCGTCATGGTCGGCGCGGTCAAGGGATGATCCTCGCGGGGCGCACGGGCCGTGTGGTGTTTCCCGGGGCGGGCGATCTCCCGGCCGACCTGTGATTGCCTCATAACTGTCGGTGAAGTGCCGATCAGGAGACCATGCGTATCCGGAAGCCGGCCCTAGGTGCCCTGGCAGTGCTGCTCAGCTTCGGCATCGGCGGCTGCGGCCGCGACGACGGGCCCGCCGCGCCGGCCGCGCAGGCCAAGGCCGCCACCGTGATCAGCGCCGCCTCGATCACCGCCGGACAGGCCGTGCCCGTGCCTTCCGGCAAGGCGGCGCTCACCCTCGGCGGCAAGATCACCCGCGGCAACCGCAAGGGCGCCCTGCTGCTCGACGTCGCGACGATCGAGAAGATCGGCGTCAAGCAGATCGGCGTCTACGAGCCCTGGGTCAAGCAGAACCTGGACTTCCGCGGCGTCTGGCTCAGCGACCTGCTCGCCGTCGCCGGGGTCGCGCCCGGGGCCACGAAGCTGCACGTCGTGGCGCACGACGACTACGCCGTCGACATTCCGCTCGCCGACGTCAAGGAGGGCGACATCATGCTCGCCACCCGCAGTGGCGACGGCGCCGCGCTCCCGCTGGACAACGGCGGCCCGACCCGTGTCATCTACGCGGACGGGGTCTCGGCCGGCGCCAACCCCGACCAGTGGATCTGGAGTCTCAAGACGATCGACGTGCTCTGATGGACGGCGAGCGCGGACCGACGGCGACCCGGAGGTCCCGGCCCGCCGGGATCCTGCTGGCCGTCGTCATGGTCGGCGCAACCGGCGGCATCCTCGGCATGGTGGTGCGCAACTCGGTGCTGCTCGGCCGGATGACCGAGGGCCTGTCCCTCGCCCAGCAGCGGGCCACCAACCTGCACAACCTCCAGGTCGCGATGCTGCACATGCAACTGGAGCTCGACGGCGCGACCGACCCCGCCGACGCCGAGGACCTCGAGATCCGCGAGGGCCTGGTGGTGCGGATGACCACCGTCGTGATCACCCTGTTCGAGGGGTCACCCGGCCCGGCCCGGGTCCTGATCGAGGTCCGCGACTCGCTCAACCGCTTCCCGTGGAGCAAGGTCGGCACCTCTTCCGACCCGCAGATGCTCCTCGCGGCCCGGACCCTGGTGTCCCAGGTCGAGGACCGGGTCAACGCGATGTACTACGAGCAGGAGAAGCTCTTCTACGACGCCACCGCCCGGTCGCTGGAGACCAGGCGGGACAGCCAGATCGCGCTGATCGGCCTGGTGTCGCTGGTGGCCGTCGTGAGCGCCTGCTGGCTGGTGGTGCTGCGGCGCCGGACCCGGTCGCGGATCGCGTCGGCGTACGCCGCTCTGGTCACCGAGGTGTCCGAGTGCCGCGCTCTGCAGGAACAGCTCAGCCACCAGGCCTTCCACGACGGGCTCACCGGCCTGCCGAACCGGGCGCTGTTCATCGAGCGGCTCGAGGCCGAGATGGCCGGCACCGCACCGCCCTCGGTCGCGCTGGTCGACCTGGACGGCTTCAAGCACGTCAACGACACCCTCGGCCACCAGGCCGGCGACGAGCTGCTGCAGCGCATGGCCGAGCGGCTGCGGGCCTGCGTCCGGGCCGGCGACACCGTCGCCCGCCTCGGGGGTGACGAGTTCGCCGTGGTGGTCCGCGCCGGGGGCGACGGTGCCGCGGAGGCGATCAGCCGCCGCCTCATCGACGCGCTGCGCGAGCCCATCCGCGTCGCCGGTCAGGAGCTCGGGATCAGCGCCAGCGTCGGCATCGCGCACCTCGGCGACCAGGCCGGCGCGGACGAGTTGCTCGCCGACGCGGACATCGCCATGTACGCCGCGAAAAGTGCCGGCAAGGCCAGGTTCGAGGTGTTCCACGGCGACATGCGGGACCGCGCGCAGCGCCGCGCCCGGCTCGAGCACCAACTCACCCGGGCCGTCGACCAGGGCGAGATCGACGTCTTCTATCAGCCCATCGTCGGCATGCACAGTGAGCGTGTCGTCGCGGTCGAGGCGTTGGCCCGCTGGCGGCACCCGGTGGACGGTCTGGTGTCGCCGGCCGAGTTCATCCCGGTCGCCGAGGAGACGGGGCTGATCCGCGAGATCGGGCGCGAGGTGCTCGGCCAGGCCTGCCGCACGGTGCAGGAGTGGCGGGGGTCGGTGCCGGGGTACGCGGACCTCACCGTCGCCGTCAACGTCTCGGTCCGGCAGCTGCTGTCCGGCGTCTTCACCACTCATGTGCTCGAGGCGCTCGCCGTGAGCGGGCTGCCCGCCGAGGCGCTCACCCTCGAGATCACCGAGAGCATGGCGCTGGAGGACAGCGAGATGGTCACCGCCGAGCTGGACCGGATCAGAGGGCTCGGGGTACGCCTGGCGATGGATGACTTCGGGGCCGGATACTCCTCGATCGCCTCGCTGCTGCGCCTGCGTGTGCACGTACTCAAGATCGACAAGACGTTCCTGGACCTCGACAACCGCAACCGCGGCACCCTGCTGCGCGCGGTCACCGAGATGGGGCACACGCTCGGGCTGACCGTGGTGGCCGAGGGCGTCGAGACCGCCGAGCACCTGGCGCACCTGCGGGCCGCCGACTGCGACATGGCCCAGGGCTACCTGCTGGCCCGGCCGATGCCGGCCGCGGACGC
>NZ_JBFAZH010000981.1:0-2956 GCF_040681735.1 Actinoplanes sp. NPDC051633
GTCAGCGGGTGAGCAGGCCGATTCGGCGTAGCCAGGCTTCGACGGCGGGCTCGGCGTCGGCGACTTCGTCGCCGGGCACGGCCAGGCCCTCCCCGAGGTTCGCGCCGGGGCACGAAGCTGCGTAGTCGCGCTCGGTGGTGCCGAGGCCGCTCATCGCGTACGTGGTGAGCGGATGGATCGTCTTACCCGCGAAGTCGAAGCCCTCGACCAGCGTCGTCATGATCATCGGTGCCCGGACGTTCCAGATGGGGCTTCCGAGCAGGATCGTGTCGTAGCGTTCGATCGAGGTCAGCGGATTCGCGATCGCCGGCCGGGCGTCCTCGTTCTGCTCCCGCACGTTGCGCGCGACTGTCGGATCGTAGTCGTCGGGATAAGGGTCGGCGGCCTCGATGCGGTGTACGTCGCACCCGATGAGCCTGCCGATCATGCCCGCCACGACCTCGGTGTTTCCCACGGTGAGACGCCGGCGGCCGCCATTGAACCAGTTCTCCCCGGCGCGAGAGAAGTAGGCCAGCAGCACCGCGCTGCCGGACGACGAAGCGGGCACGCCGCCGGCCGGAGTGGTGGCCGAGGCAGGGCCGGCCGCCGGGGAATCGGTGCAGGCGCTGAGCACCGCACCGGCAGCCACGCCGGCCGAGCCGGCCAGGACGCCGCGCAGGACCGCGCGGCGGGTGCGGTTGTCCATGCTGCCCACGCTAGGAAGCCGCGGCGGCGGGAGGGGGTCCCTGTCATGACACCTTTGCGCGGGGACTCCCTGACTGCCCGGCGCTGGGCTCAGATGCCGAGCAGCTCGTCGAGACCTTGTGTCATCGGCCACGCGCCATCGGAAGTGTTCGAGATGACGGTGTGCGTGAGGTTCGAACTCGGGTCGTGCACGGTGCGGAACGAGACACCGGCGTCGGATCCCACCAGCGACACCGCGTCGCGTGACCCGTGGAGCCAGAAGCCCAGACCGTAGCGCCTGGACTGCTGGGGTACGTCGCTACGG
Organism: Actinoplanes sp. NPDC051633; assembly: GCF_040681735.1. Classification (NCBI taxonomy): domain Bacteria; kingdom Bacillati; phylum Actinomycetota; class Actinomycetes; order Micromonosporales; family Micromonosporaceae; genus Actinoplanes; species Actinoplanes sp. NPDC051633. The sequence goes on from NZ_JBFAZH010000981.1 coordinate 989, forward strand.
GGCCGCGTCATGTCGGCCACCCATTCGCCGGACACGATCGCGCCGGCGAACACCGCCCGCCAGAACGAACTGATGTCAGCCGCGGTGGAGTAGATCCCGCCGTCGCCGCTGCCCCGCACCGGCAGATGCAACACGTTGGTTCTCGATACGCCCTCGATGGGGAGATAGCCGACCGCGGTACGTCCCGGCAGTTCGTCGGACCGGAGGAACTCGGTGTCGCGCATCCCGGCCGGCGCGCACACGCGTTGCCGTACGAGATCGGGGAAGGGCACACCACTCACCCGCTCGGCGATCAACGCCAGGACGACGTATCCGCTGTTGCAGTAGCAGAACCGCTCGCCGGCCGGAAACTTCGCGGGATGCCCGTCGAGCACTGCCAAGTACTGCTCCGTGGTCGCCAGCTCGTGCACCGGCACCGACATCACATAATCGGTGACCTCGTAGCCGGCCTCCTCATCGACGTAGTCACCGATCCCCGATCGATGGGCCAGCAGATGTTCGATCGTGACGTCGTCGCCGATGAGCGGGAGATCCTCGCCGAGCACCGATCGCGCTGTCGTGGACAACCCGAGCGCATCCTGCTCGATCAGGCTGACCACCGTGAGGGCGGTCATTCCTTTGGTGCCGCTGGCGATCCCGAACCGGGTGTCGACAGTGTTCGGGATCCGGTATCCGCGATGGGCGAATCCGTACGCCTTCACGAACTCGATCTGACCATCGCGGTCCACCGACACGACGCCGGCGAACCCATGCTGCTCGGCGATCGCGTCCATGGCATCAGGCAACGTCGGCATCGAGGAAGATTACAACCATGCCCGGCCCGCACTGGTTCTTCCGCTTCATGTACGACCGCGAGAGCGCGGCCTGGGAACGGCGACGCGATGAGCCGGAGCATCGCGAGCTGGTCGAGCGGACCGCCGATCAGCTCGCGAACGTGGTCGCACCGCCCGGACCGGTCGCCGACCTCGGCTGCGGACCCGGCGCGCACGCGCTCGCACTCGCCCGGCGCGGTTACGAGGTCGTCGGTGTCGACGGGTCACCCCGCATGGTCGAGCTCGCCCGGACACGAGCCGCGCGCGATCAGGTCGACGCGACGTTCGACGTGCTCGACGTACGTGCGCCGCTTCGCTTCCCGGACGCCTCGCTCGCAGGTGTTCTCGCCATCCTCGTCGTGCAGCACCTCCCGCGTCCCGCGGCCTTCATCGCCGAGATCCGGCGCTGCCTCCGGCCGGGCGGGCACCTGATGATCACCGCGCCCGCCCGCGACAGCCCGTCGATCACATCCCAGAACCTGTACTGGCGGCTACGCGCAGCGTGCTACCACCTCGTGCCCGGCATCGTCCGCTTCTACGACCCGAACTCCCTGTCTCGTCTCGTCGAGGACCAGGGCCTGACCGTCGTCGAGTGCAACGGCGAGCCCGGTCGCGTGAGCGTGCTGGCCCGCGCATGACGTCGCCAGGTGCTCACCTCCCAGGTTCGCCGTCGCCGGGTCGTCCGCCTTTCTCGTCCTGCCAGCCGTCGGGTTCCGGGTGGTGTCCGTAGGCGGCGGCCCGGACCGTCTCCTCGTCCTCGAGCCCGGAGCCGATTGCTCCGCCGACGGTGGCCAGGGAGCTGATGATCCAGGCGAGGGTCAGGTAGTCGGTGGCATGGGGCGGCCGTTGCAGGGTCTGTTCCAGCACGGATGTGTCGATCAGCAGCACCGCGGCGAGCAGCGTTCCGATGAACAGCACGACGTAGGACACCGCCGTGGCCAGGCTCAGGGTGAGGATGGTGCCCAGATTGAACATCCGGGCCAGCTCGGCCGGTGTTTCCCGGTCCGGTTTCTCCCACAGGTCGTGCGCGATGATCAGCCAGGCCACCAGCGCGATCAGTCCGAGCAGCATGATGACCGTGAGGCGGAGTCCGCCGAGTGCATCGCCCATCTGCCAGATGGTGTCGGTGGTGAGCGCGAACGCGGCCGTGCCGAAC
>NZ_JBFAZH010000982.1:0-2956 GCF_040681735.1 Actinoplanes sp. NPDC051633
TCCGTGCCGTGCGGGTCGACGGCTGGCAGCAGGCCTTCGTGGTCCCGGCCGGAGCGGGCGGCGCGGTCACGCTGCGGTTCACGCCCGACCGGCCGTACCGGTCCGCGCTCGCCATCGGCGCCGGATGTGCCCTCCTGGTGGCGCTGGCCGCGTTCCTGCCGGCTCGCCGCCGCCGCAGGTCGGCGCTGGTCACCGCCCTGGCCGACCAACCGCTGGCCGCCCGCGCCCTGGCCGCCCAGCCGCCGCCCGCGCCGGCCCCTGCTCGTGGCGTTCCCGGCGGCGGCTGGTGGATGGCGGTGCCGTTGATGATGCTGGCGGTCCTGCTGGGTGGTGCGGCGGGTGCCTCCCTGCTGCTTGCTGCGATGATCGTCCGGCAGCTGCGGCCGGGGGCGCTGCCCGGAATCGTGATCGCGTGCGCCGGCGCGGGCCTCACGGTCGCCCTTTCCGGGCGCCTGCTCGGGCACGGGCAGGAGTGGGCGTACGGCGCGGCGGTGCAGGTCGCCATGCTGGCCGCGGTGTGCGCAGTCGCCGCGACCCTCGCACCGTTGCCGGGCCAACCATCCAGGAGGAACCCGTGACCGAGCCACACCGCGCCACGGTGCGCCGTTCCGTCACGCTGTTCCGGGCGTTCCTCGTCGAGCAGACCGACCCCGACCGGTTCTACTCCCTGCTCGCCGCCGACTCGGTGCGCCAGCTCGGTTCCTATGTAGACCTCGCTGGGGCCGCGGTGCTCGACGTGGGCGGTGGACCGGGGTACTTCGCCACCGAGTTCCGGCGCGCCGGGGCCGCCTACCTCGGGATCGACCCGGCGGTCGGCGATTTCGCCGCGGGCGGCGCCGCAGCGCGTGACATGGTGAGCGGGATGGTTCGCGGCAGCGGCACAGCCCTGCCGATCCGGACCGGCACGGTCGACGTCTGCTACTCGTCCAACGTCCTCGAGCACGTCGCCGAGCCGGAGGCCATGCTCGACGAGATGCTGCGGGTGACCCGGCCGGGCGGCACGGTCTTCGTGTCCTTCACGCCGTGGCGGTCGCCGTGGGGCGGACACGAGACGGCGCCCTGGCACCTCCTCGGCGGTGACCTCGCCCGCCGGCGCTACCTGCGGCGCACCGGCCGCGAGCCGAAGAACCGGTTCCGCGAGACGCTCTTCCCGGTCAGCGCGGCCCGCGCGATGCGCTGGGCGCGGGCCGGACGCCGCGAAGGGGCGCTGACAGTAGTCGATGTCCTGCCGAGATACCACCCGTCGTGGGCCCGCTGGGTGGCCCGGGTGCCGGGCGCGCGAGAGGCGCTGACGTGGAACTTCACCATCGTGTTGCGGCGGGCGGGACGGCCGGCTGAGATTCCGGTCACGGAAACTCTCGCCCAAAGCTACCCACCGAATGGTACTCGGTAGTAACCTTCCGCCACCGGTATGCGAACAGCCGCCGAACCCCCCGTTCCGTTCCACTCCTCATGGAGGCACCATGAAGTCCCGCGTCCTCGGCGCCGTGCTTGTCGGTCTCGGCGTTCTGGCGTTGGTTTTCGCCGTCGGCCTGGGGTTCATCGTGGCGCCCAAAGTGGAGCGCCTGCCGTATGACATGGAGCGCACGCAGTCGGTGGCCGAGGCGCCCAACGCGACCTTCCTGCAGATCACCAAGGGCGTGGCGAAGGTCAACACCGGTACGTTGCGCTCGACGGTCACCGTGCAGCCGGACGCCAAGGCCACCGCCGGGCTGGAGGGTTCGCTCGACGGCAACGCGCTGGTGTGGCTGGTCGGGCAGGAGGTCGTGCGTACCGACACCAACGAGCTGGTCCTGGCCTACAGCACATCGCTGGCCGTCGACCGGCGGACCGCGGCGGCACAGACGTGGAACAAGCAGTGGCTCGACACCGGTAACGACCGGCAGAGCGTCAAGTACTCGGGCCAGATCTACAAGTTCCCGTTCGGCACCGAGCGCCGGACCTACGACATCTTCGACCGCGACATCCTCACCACCAAGCCGGCCAGCTTCGTGCGCACCGAGGAGATCCAGGGGCTTGAGACCTACCAGTTCACCCAGGAGATCCGCGACGGCCGGCAGCAGCTGCCCACCGACCGGATGCAGGTGCTGCTGAGCCAGCTGACGCCCGGCGCGCAGTCCGGCGAGGTCGTCTACAACAACATCCGCACGGTGTGGGTGGAGCCGACCACGGGCCAGTACATCAAGGTGCAGGAGAAGCAGAACAAGGTGCTGAAGGCCGACAACGGCCAGTCGGTGACCATTCTCGACGCTACGTTCACCTACACCGACGACACCATCACCAAGTCCGCGGACACCGCCAAGTCCAACCGCCAGCGGCTGAATCTGGTGACGCTGTGGGCGCCGATCGGGCTCGCCGTGCTCGGCCTGATCCTGCTGATCGTGGCCGTACTGATGCTGCGCCGCTCGGGCAACGCCGGGGCCGGCGGTGCGCCGGCGCGGCACGCGAAGTCCGACCGCGACGAGACGCTGGTCGAGTCACGGTCCTCCGATTAGGAGCGATCAACGGAGGACGGCCGTCCTCCGTTGATCGCGTGTGGGCCTGGAGTAAAACGTAAGCTGACGTTTGACGTTGTGCAGTAGCGCTGATCACTCGTGCCGATGGGCGGCTTACGGAAGCGCTGAAAGGGCTGTCGCGGCGGGTCCGCGATCAGGCGGAGCGCTCGAGCACGAACCACACACCGACGGCCGGCTCGTCGGTCTCGTTGCGGTAGCCGTGCGGCGTGGACGAGTCGAACGAGACCGCATCGCCGGCGGTCAGCGTGTGGGTCTCGAAGCCGAGCGTCAGCGTCAGCGCGCCGCTGATGACGTATCCGAACTCGGTGCCGGAGTGGCGCATCAGCAGGCCGGAGCTGGACGAGCTTCCCCCCGGCTGGTACGTGATCAGCAGGAAGTCGACGTGCTTGTGCGGGATCTGTCCGAGCAGCTCCCACGTCACTCCGGAGTCGAGCGTCAAC
>NZ_JBFAZH010000983.1:0-2950 GCF_040681735.1 Actinoplanes sp. NPDC051633
AGCCAGGCACTGCCCGGCCGCGCGTCGGTGTCGGTGCCGCGGCCCGGCGACGTGAGCGGCGAGATCCCCGTACCCGAGGACGACGGCGCGGCCGAAGGTCTGCGCGGGAAGCTTCGCACCCAGCGCCGCCTCCGGGTGATCTCGTTGATCGCCGTCAGTGTCGTCGCCCTCGTGCTGCTGCCCGCGATCTTCGGGATCCGGGCCGCCATGCGCGATCCGATCTACGCGTCGCTCGACTCGCTGGACCTGCCGAGCTGGGCCGCGACCAGCGTCGACGACAAGAGCAGCGGCAACAGCTGGTGCTTCATCAACTGCCGCTTCCGCGAGCGGACCTCTCAGTCGCAGCAGCCGTTCACCGAGACCGCCAAGGCCTACACGACCGCGCTGACCGCCGCCGGCTGGCAGCCCTGGCAGGTCGGCCAATGCCCCGAGCAGCCGGTCACCGAGGGCCGCTACAGCTGCTTCAAGCGCGACGAGTTCACTCTGGACCTGTGGGTACGCCTGCCGGAGTGCGCGGTCGATCTGAAGGCCGCGCAGGACCCGGCCTCGCTGCCGTCGATCGGGCCGGACGGCGTGGTGCCGACCACCCCGGCGAAGGACTGCGTCGGATCCACCGTCAGCATCAAGGTGCAGCCGGCCATCACCGACCCCCGGTTGCAGCCGCAGCAGCCGCCCGCCGGCCCCGACCTGATCGGCGAGACACCGGACCCCGAATTGTCCGCCGATCCACTCCTCACCCCGACACCCGCGACGTCGTGACGCGGCGTCCGGTAACGGACGGTAGGGTCTGCACGTTGTCCTGCCGCAGTCGATCGGTAAGTAGAGGAGTCGCTCCATGGACGCCGGAGAAATCGCAGGTCTGATCGCGGCGAGCGCCTTCCTCGTGCTCGTCCTGGTGCTGGCCATCCCGATCTTCAAGCTGGGTCGCACGGTGGACGCCGCGACCCGCGCGATCAACGACCTGAACGAGCGCACCGGGCCGTTGCTCACCAACGTCAACGAGACCGTCGAGGGCGTCAACACCGCGCTCGGCCAGGTGCAGGTCTCGCTCGACGGGGTGAACGTCCAGCTCGCCAAGGTCGACACGATGACCAGCCACGCCCAGAACGTCACGGCCAGCGTGGCGAACCTGGCCACCGTCGTCTCGGCGGCCGCGGCCAACCCGCTGATCAAGGTGGCGTCGTTCGGCTACGGCCTGCGCAAGGCCGCGTCCGCCCGCCGGCACGCCGAGGAGGAGCGCGACGTCCGCGCCACCCTCAAGCAGCGTCGTAAGGCCGCGCGCGCGGCCCGCTGATCTCTCCAGGAAGGAACCGTCGCAAATGAAGCGCCTGCTCTGGCTGGGGGCCGGCCTGGCCGTCGGCGCCCTGGTGGTCCGCAAGCTGACCCGCAAGGCCAACGAGTTCACGCCGTCCGGCATCGCCACGTCGCTGTCCGAATCGGCCGGCGGCCTCGTCGAGTCGCTGCGTAGCTTTGTGGAAGACGTCCGTGAGGGGATGGCCGAGCGGGAGAGCGAGATCCACGAGGCGTTCGCCGCGGGTGAGCTGTATCAGGACGAGTTCGCCGAGCTGCGCGATGACGAGCAGCCCGGTGGGGTGGGGCGGCACGCCCAGGAGGGTCAGCGATGAGAACGGCGGAGATCAAGCGGCGCTTCCTCGCGCATTTCGAGGCCAACGGGCACACGGTAGTGCCGAGTGCCCCGCTGCCCGCCATCGAGGACCCCAACCTGCTGTTCATCAACGCCGGCATGGTCCAGTTCGTGCCGTACTTCCTGGGGCAGCGCAAGCAGCCGTGGCCGCGGGCGGCGAGCGTGCAGAAGTGCATCCGTACCCCGGACATCGACGAGGTCGGCAAGACCAGCCGGCACGGCACGTTCTTCCAGATGAACGGCAACTTCTCGTTCGGCGACTACTTCAAGGCCGGCGCCATCCCGCTGGCCTGGGAGCTGTCCACCAAGCCGGTCGAGCAGGGCGGCTTCGGGCTGGATCCGGAGAAGATCTGGGCGACGGTGTATCTCGACGACGACGAGGCGATCGAGATCTGGAAGCAGACCGGCCTGCCCGCCGAGCGGATCGTGCGCCGGGGCAAGAAGGACAACTTCTGGTCGATGGGCATCCCGGGCCCGGCCGGTCCGTGCTCGGAGCTGTACTACGACCGTGGTCCGGCCTACGGCCCGGACGGCGGCCCGGAGGTGGACGAGGACCGGTTCCTGGAGTTCTGGAACCTGGTCTTCATGCAGTACGAGATCACCGACGTGACGTCGAAGGAGGACTTCACGATCGTCGGTGACCTGCCGAACAAGAACATCGACACCGGCATGGGCCTGGAGCGGATCGCGTCGATCCTGCAGGGCGTCGACAACCTGTACGAGATCGACGAGGTGCGCCCGATCCTGTCCCGGGCGGCGGAGCTGACCGGCAAGTCGTACGGCACCCGGTCGGGGCACGCGGCGTCCGAGAGCCACCCCGACGACGTGCGGCTGCGGGTGATCGCCGACCACGTGCGCACCTCGCTGATGCTGATCGGCGACGGTGTGACGCCGTCCAACGAGGGCCGCGGGTACGTCCTGCGCCGGATCATGCGCCGCGCGATCCGGGCGATGCGGCTGCTCGGCTGGCAGGGTGCGACCTTCCCGGAGCTGCTGCCGATCGCGCGGGACTGCATGTCGCCGTCGTACCCGGAGCTGGCCGAGGAGTTCGGCCGGATCTCCACGTACGCGTACGCGGAGGAGGACGCGTTCTCGTCCACGTTGCGGGCCGGTACCACCATCCTGGACACCGCCATCGCGGAGTCCAAGGGCGCCCGCCTCTCCGGTGAGAAGGCTTTCCAGCTCCACGACACCTACGGCTTCCCGATCGATCTCACCCTGGAGATCGCCGCTGAGCAGGGGCTCGAGGTCGACCAGGAGGGCTTCCGGCGGCTGATGGCCGACCAGCGCTCCCGGGCGAAGGCC
>NZ_JBFAZH010000984.1:0-2950 GCF_040681735.1 Actinoplanes sp. NPDC051633
CGCCGGGCAGGGCAAGGTCGGCATCATCCTGCCCGACACCAAGTCCTCGCAGCGATGGGCGACCGACGACCCCAAGTTCCTGAAGCAGGCCTTCGACGCGGCCGGCGTGCCCGTCGAGATCATCAACGCCGAGGGCGACAAGGCGCGGTTCGGCAAGATCGCGGACGACTTCATCGCCCAGGGCGTCAAGGTCCTGATGATCGTGAACCTGGACTCGCCCACCGGCAAGGCGGCGCTCGACAAGGCGCGGGCCGCCGGCATCAAGACGATCGACTACGACCGGCTCACCCTCAACGGCGGCGCCGACTTCTACGTGAGCTTCAACAACTACGAGGTCGGCGTGCTGCAGGGCCAGGAGCTCGTGAAATGCATGCAGGCGAAGGGTCACAAGAACCCGATCATCGCCGAGGTGAACGGCTCGCCGACCGACAACAACGCGACCGACTTCAAGGCCGGCTACGACTCGGTCCTGCAGCCGATGTACGACGACGCGATCTATCGGAAGGGCCCCGATCAGTCGGTGCCGGACTGGGTGAACGAAGAGGCCGGCGTCATCTTCGCCGAGATGCTCGAGCAGGCGCCCGAGATCAAGGGCGTGGTGGCAGCGAACGACGGACTGGCCAACGCCGTGATCGGCGTGCTCAAGAAGAAGGGCCTCAACAAGATCGTGCCGGTCACCGGGCAGGACGCCACCGTGCAGGGCCTGCAGAACATCCTCACCGGCGACCAGTGCATGACCGTGTTCAAGGACATCAAGCCCGAGGCGGAGGCGGCGGCCAACCTCGCCATCAAGCTGTACAACGGCGAGACGCCGCAGGGCACGGGTCTGCAGAAGGACGTCGAGTCCGGCGCCTACGTCCCGTCGATCATGCTGACGCCCAAGGCGATCACGATCAAGAACATCAACGAGCCGGTCGCCGCCGGCTTCGCCCCCGCGAAACAGGTCTGCGCGGGCAAGTACGCCGAGCTCTGCAAGGAGCACGGCATCAAGGTCGGGAAGTAGTAGCGCCCTTCAGGTGGCGGCCCAGGTGCTTGGCGATCTCCCGCTGAGCGTCCCGGGCCGCCAGCGCCTGCCGCTTGTCGTACGACCGCAGGCCGCGCGCCAGGGCCAGCTCCACCTTCGCCCAGCCGTCGTTGAAGTACAGCGACAGCGGCACCATGGTGAGCCCGTTGCCGTCGCGCAGCTGGGCCAGGATGCGGCTGATCTCGACCTTGTGCAGCAGCAGTTTCCGGGTGCGCCGCGGCGCGTGGTTGGTCCAGCTGCCGAACCCGTACTCGGCGATGTGTAGGCCGTACAGCATGATCTCGCCCTCGTGCTCGCCGGCGAACGCGTCACGCAGTGAGCAGTAGCCCGCGCGCAGCGACTTGACCTCGGTCCCGGCCAGCACGATCCCCGCCTCGTAGGTCTTGAGGATCGCGTAGTCGTGCCGGGCCTTCTTGTTCGAGGCGATCAGCTTGCGGCCGGTCTCGCGGGTCATGACGTCATTCTGCGGTAGAGCTCGGTCCTGATCGACGGCCGGGAGGCGAAGACCAGCAGGAAGGCGGCCTCGCGGGCCAGCCGCTGTGCCGTCTCGCCGGCCCTGATGCCGCCGCTGCCCGTCCTCGTGACCAGTGCGCCGGCCGCCTTCCAGGCCAGTGCGGAGGCCGCCGCCCGCGCCTGCGGTGTCCGCTCCTGATCGGCCAGCAGCGCGCGGCACGCGGTCAGCTCGTCGTCGAAGGCGCCGTCGAGCAGCCGCGACACCCGACGAACCAGCCCGAGCGAGAGGAACCCGTTGAGCGAGGATCCGGACGCGTTCTTCTGCGACCAGGGCTCGTAATCCTCGGTGTGCACGAGCAGCTCCTCGGGGACCGGGTGCCCGTCGAACGTCAGCGAGACCGTCCGGCTCGCCTGCACCGCCACCAGCTCCTGCAGCTCCGCCTCGAGCGTCGGCCCGGCGACCGCGTCGAGCAGGTAATACCGGATCTGATCACCCTCGCGCACGGCCACCTGGACAACGTCGATCAGGTCCCAGCCGGTCACCCAAGGCACGTGCCCGGAGAGGCGCCCGCCCTGCACATGCAGATCGGATCCGGGAGCCAGCCCCGCGTACGCGATGCCGGCCCGCCGCCCCCGCAGCGCCGCGCCCGCGGTGAACAGCGGCGACAGGTGCTGGATCCAGACGAAGGTCGTGGCCAGGCACCCGCTCGCCAGGATCTCCACCACCTCGGGCAGGTCGTCCCCGGCGCGGTCGTAGAACCCGGCGTCGGCGAGCAGGTCCAGGTGCCCGGCCGGCACCCGGTCGGACCGGTCGACCGCCGCGGCGGCCGGGAACAGGACCTCTTCGGCGATCTTCGCGGCGGCTTCGGCCATCTCGGTCACCCGCCCGACTCTAGTTTGCGAGCAACTCGGCAGCAGAATTCGCCCGGACATCCATACATGGAAATACTTGGGTAGCCTCCGTCTGTCCTACAGACACCTCTTGGAGGCATGCGTGCACAGACGCACACGTACCGCCGTGGTCGCCGGGCTGATCGCCGCGACCACCCTGATCGCCTACACGCCGATGCAGGCCACCGCCGCACCGGCGGCGCCGGCCGGCACACCGCTGACCGGCGAACCCGTCGGCGACGAGTACGCCTTCGTCGACAACCGCCCCGGCACGGTCGCTCCCCGTGCCGCCCAGCGGCTGGCCGGCGCCCGCTACAACAAGTTCGGCACCCCCGCCGCCCTCATCGGCAAGCTCGCCACCGGGCTGTCCAAGGACCCGGAGACCGCCGCCCGGCAATACCTGAAGAACACCCGGGGCGCCTTCGCCCTGGACACCGAGAACGTCGACGCCCTCGACACCGTCGCCACCACCAAGGTCGGCAAGGGCGCCGTGGTGCTGCTGCGGCAGCGCTTCGGCAAGCTGGCCGCAGGGTTCGACGGGCAGGTGGCCGTCGCGGTCAAGGACGGCGACGTGCTCTCGGT
>NZ_JBFAZH010000985.1:0-2940 GCF_040681735.1 Actinoplanes sp. NPDC051633
GGGGCCGGCGGCTGCGCTTGCTCGAGATGGGTGACGACCCGGCGCGGGCGCTGGGCGTCCGCGCGGGCCGCGACCGGCTCGTCCTGGTGCTGCTGGCGGTGGCGATCTGCGCGGTGGCCACGGCCGCCACCGGGCCGGTCGCGTTCGTGGCGCTCGCCGCGCCGCAGATCACCAAGCGGCTGACCGGCGCCGCCACGTTGCAGCTGGTGCCGTCGATGATCACCGGGGCGCTGCTGATGGTGCTCAGCGACTTCGTGGCGCAGCGGCTGCTGGCGCCCGACCAGCTGCCGGTCGGCGTGGTCACCGGCGCGGTCGGCGGCGCCTACCTGGCCTGGCTGCTCAGTGTGCAATGGCGGAAGGGAACCACATGACGCGGCTGTCCGGCGCCGATCTGACCCTCGCGTACGACCAGCGGGTGGTCGCCACCGGCCTCAACGTGGAGATCCCGGACGGCTCGTTCACCGTCATCGTCGGGCCCAACGCCTGCGGCAAGTCGACGCTGCTGCGGGCGCTGTCCGGGCTGCTCGCCCCCAAGTCGGGTGCGGTCGTGCTGGACGGGCAGACGATCTCGTCGTACCGGGCGAAGAAGGTCGCGCGCCGGCTCGGGCTGCTGGCTCAGTCGGCGATCGCGCCGGACGGCATCTCGGTCGCCGATCTCGTGGCCCGCGGCCGCTACCCGCACCAGAAGCTGCTGCGGCAGTGGACGCCGGAGGACGAGGAGCAGGTCGCGCTGGCGATGGAGGCGACCGGTGTGACCGTGCTGGCGGACCGCGCGGTGGACGAGCTCTCCGGTGGTCAGCGGCAGCGGGTGTGGATGGCCATGGCCCTGGCCCAGCAGACCGGGATCCTCCTGCTCGACGAGCCGACGACGTACCTGGACATCGCCCATCAGATCGAGCTGCTCGACCTGTGCGCCGACCTGAACGAGGAGGGGCGGACCCTGGTCGCGGTCCTGCACGACCTCAACCAGGCCACCCGGTACGCCACCCACCTGATCGCGATGAAGGAGGGCGGGATCGTCGCCCAGGGCGAACCGTCGACGATCATCACGGCCGACCTGGTCGAGCACATCTACGGGCTCAAGTGCGAGGTCATCGCCGACCCGCAGACCGGCACCCCGCTGGTCGTCCCGGCGGGCCGCGCGGCTAGACGCGCGTCAGCAGGAACACCGGGATGAGGCGGTCGGTCTTGTATTTCTTCGCGACCTGGTTGAGTGGATCAAATAATCACCCTAGAATCCGCCATCGGGGAACGTCTATTCCGAATCGGGGGATGTTTGATGGGTCTCTCTTATTGATCCCGGCAGTTGCGCCGGTGCGGGCGGCAAAGCCGTGACGACGGTCGGATTCGGATCGACGTGCACGTTGTTGTCGCCGAACTCTGCGATGAGTCGGCCAGCGTAATCACCATCGCGTCGGTTCAAGCTGACGACGACCATTTCCGCGCGCTCGTCGACTCCGACCGTGGACACCCATGTCTCCGTCCGGGTGTCCATCCATTCATGGACGATGCGCTGCTGAATTGATTCGAGCTGCGCCATTCTCCGCCGGCGTGCAGCACGTCGTTCCCGAGGATCCACCAGTCAAGCGTAGTGCAAATCCTGGAGGTTCCCATGCGTCGCTCAGCGCGGCTTCGTCTTGCCGCGGCCAGCTGTTTCTCGATCATCATTCTGACCATCGGCGCCCAAGGCGCCTGGGCCGGCGCCGAGAAAGGCGGCACCGGAGAAACAAGCCGCCCGATTCCTGCGGGCGCTGCCCCGAACGCCGTCGAGACCACAGCGAGCGCGGTCATGCGCTGGCTCGACCAGCACCCGCAGGCCGGAGCCGCCGGCGTGACGGTGCGCGATGGCGTCGTCGTCGTGCAGTGGAAGGGCGAGGTGCCCGCCTCGATGCGTCGGCTCTCCGGCGCCCAGCCGGCTGAGGTTCTATTTGTCCCGGCCAAGTACTCCGCCGCCGAGCTGCTCGCGGAGTCGGCCCGTCTGGCCAAGGCCAACCAGGCGACCATCGCCACCGTGGGCCCGAGCGAGGACTACAGCGGCCTCGACGTGCAACTGAGCAGCAAAGGTGCCGCCCAGCGGGCGACGATCAACTCCAGCTATCCCGTGTCGGTGACCGGCGCGATCGACGTCGCACCGGCGAGGCGGGACGCCGACACCTCCCCGTTCTGGGGCGGCGCCTTGATCTATCGAGCCACGTCACCGACTCAGGGATACGTCTGCGGCACCGGCGTCTCCGTCTACCGGGGCACCACGAGCGGAATCACGACGGCTTGGCACTGCGGCACCGGAACCTGGACCGGCTACGCCAGCGGTGCGACTCTCGGAACGGTCACCGGCACGCGCTCGCAAGCAAAAGACACTCAAGTCATCACCGGTTCCTCGACGGCCGGTCGGATCTACACCGGGCCGTGGGACTCATCCACCAGCATTCCGGTGTACAACGCGGAACGACCGGCCAACAACACCGGCATCTGCACCGGCGGCGCGGTCAGCGGCGAGCTCTGCACCCAGGTGACGGTCCGCGGCACCAACATGTACACCAACATCACCGGCGTCGGATCGGTCGGTCCGGGCTTCTGGATTTTGAGCACGGGCAGCAACGGCGGCGTGCAGATCGGGAACGTGCGCGGCGGGGACTCGGGATCGCCCGCCTTCTCGTACACCTCCGCCGGCGCAGCCTCGGTGAAGGGCTTCATCGTCGCCATCGACGGGACGTTCTCGACGCTCAACTGCCGGGGAAATCCGAACATCGCCATCGGCCCGAACGGCTTCTGCTACGCCAGGTCGTTCGCGGTGAACTCCGTCGATGCGTTGTCGGCGGTCGGCGCAACCATCAAGGTCGGTTAGCCACTGGCAAGGCTGCCGTCAACCTCACCGGCCGGCACCCCCATGGAGGTGCCGGCCGGGCCGGCCTAGATGTAATGCCCATGAGCGTTGTTGAC
>NZ_JBFAZH010000986.1:0-2928 GCF_040681735.1 Actinoplanes sp. NPDC051633
GGGCCGACGCGGCGGCGGATGGTTTGTGGCCGTCCGAGCCGGGCAGCGGATCCCGCGGGGTGGGGCCTACCTCGGATCGCGAGCGGTCTCCCGCCTGGGTGGAGCTGAGGCGGCCGTCCTGGCCCTTCGACGATGAGGACTCCAGCGCCGGTGGTCGGCGCCCTGGCGTTGGACAGAACGGTCGCGCCGGCACCACGCACGACGCACACTCCGAGCGCGGCGCGGATGAGGTCAGTTCTGCTGTCGCGATCGGCGGAACTCAGGAGAGGTCCGCCGCCTCCCAACAGGGCGATGACGGCGGCCTGAGTGGCGGCGCTGTCGGTCCGGCTCCCGACGGACGGGGTGGCGGTTCGCGCGTCCGCGTGGATGATGGTGAGCCGGACGGACTGCCGCGGGACCACGGGCAGGTCCTTCCTGGTGTTGAGGTTGCCCGGGTCAGTGGCGGGCAAGGCGGGTCGGCTGCCGGCTCGCATGAACGCGATTCGGGTGACGGACGTAGAGCTGCGGGGGGCGGCGTGGGACACGCACACTCCGGGGACTCCGGTGGGCGCGAGGACCGGGGACACCCCGGCAGGCGCGAGCATTGGACAGCCTCCGGTGAACGCGAGCACCGGGCGGGCCCCGGCGGGAGCGAACGTGCCGGCGGGAGCGAGGGCTGGCCGATGGTCGGTGACGGCTACGAGGCGGAGTGGACCTCGGATGGCGGGGTGGCCGGAGGGCCCATCAGCTATCGCGGCGAGTCCGAAGCTGATCGGCGCGACGATGGCTTCAACTTCTTCGTGGCGGGCGAGCAAGCGGGCGGGTCCACCGGTCCGAGCAACGCCGGCCGAGGTGCTTCGGCGCGGGCTGACGTGCCGGACGGACAGGATCCGACCGGTGGGCATTTCGGTCGGCCAGGTGGGTCTGTTCCGGTCGATGAGCGAGGTCCGGGCGATGGCCGGCCGGCCGCGCCGGGTGGAGCCGGGCGGGCATCGGCCGGTTCAGCCGCAGTGCCCGTGATGCCGGGTCCGGCTGGACGGGACTACGGTCGCCAGCCACTCGCAGAGTCCGAGAACGATTACGGCCGCGGATATCCCCGGCAATCCGACCCTGGCGGCCGGAGCGGCGAACCGAGTCTCGGACAGCGCCTTGCCGCCGCCGACGCAGGCCAAACTCTGCCGTCTCGCTCCGCTGCCCAAGCTGCCGCACGCGGCACGGTTCCCGACCCGCGCGACGTGGATCGCGGCGGGTGGACCGGTCCCGTCGGCTCGTCCCGAGGCCAGGCCTTCGGGGACGACCACGGCCTCGCGTCTCCCGCGGCTGACCAGCCGGCCCGGAACACCAGCGGCTGGGACGGACAGGGCGACGACCGGAGCAGCCGACCCGGAACCTGGAACGCAGCGAGCAACCATCCCGGCGGCGACGAACTCCCCCCGCGCGAGCCACACGGAACTTGGAACGGACCCCGCGACGCTGCCGGCCGAGGCGAGCCGCAGGACGGCTGGGACGCCGGCGGCAGCTACGGCGCCGGCCGACGCGAGAACCAAGAGAGCTGGAACGCAGCGCGTGACGCTGGTGCGGCCGGCGGCATCAGTTCGGCGGAACGGCCCGCGACGGGAAGTCCTCCTTGGGCCGGCACGGAGCACGGCTCCGCGGGCCTTTATGGCGGCGCGGGCAACGGCAGCGGGGGCGTTCGTGGTGGCTACCCGTCCGCCCGGCCAGGCATGGACCAGGCCGCCGTTGACGATCCGCGCAACGGTGCGCCCGGGAACGACGGCGTTTACGGCAGTAGCGGCCGGGTCGGCCCGTCCCGTCCGGACACTGGCCGTGGTGGCTTCCGGAACGGCGGCGCCGGCTCGGACGAGCGCCCCGGCGTCGATAGTCGAGGACAACGTCCAGGCACCGAGTACGGACGCGGCGCCGGCGGCCGCGATCGCTCCCGGTCGGACATCTACGACGGCGTCGAGTACGGCGCGAACGCCGGCGGCTCGGCGGATCCTCGCGGTGTCGTGAGCGAAGGCCCGGGTCGCGGCACCGAATACGGACGCGCCGGCGGCTCGGATGGCCGCGCCCGGCCCGGAAGCGCAGGTCACGGCACCGAGTACGGCGGCAGCGTTCCGGCGGATTCGCGTGGCGTGGCGAGTGAGAGCTCCAGCCGCAACGCCGGATACGGGCGCGATGAACGGGATGGCGTCTGGGACGCGCGGAGTGCCGGGCCGGGCCGGGCCGGTGCGAACGGCTCGGATCACGAAGCCGCCGACGGCCGCCGTCGCGAGACGGACTTCGGCGCCTACGACCACCGTGGCGAGCGGGACGGTACCTACCCGCGGGACGGCCGTGGAGGATCCGTGGACGCTCGCCGCGACGGATCCCCGGCCGGCAATCCCCGTGACGAGCACAACAGGGCTGGTCGCCCCAACTTTGTCCAGCAGGGCGGACGCGGGCCCGCCACCAGCCGGACGGATAGCGCGGGCGTCGAAGACACCGTGGTGACGGACCGGCCCTCAGCGGCCGGACCCGCCATGGGCGGGACCCGGCCCGCAGGTGCCGGCGCGCAAGGCGCAAGAGGCGGAGCTGTAGTTGGAGGCGCAGCCGCGACGGGAGGCGCAGCCGCGATGGGCGGAGCTGTGGCAGGCGGCCCGGCGGGCCGTAACCACCCGGATCGGTCGATCGCCGCCGACCGCCCCGTAGGCGGAACCGCCCGCGGAGGAGCCGCGGTCGGTGGAGCAGCCGTCGGTGGAGCAGCCGTCGGTGGAGCTCGGCTGAGTGGAGGCGTGGGCGGTGGCGCCCACGGGCCGGGATCCGGCGGCCGAGGGTCGGGAGGTGGCGTGCCGGCTGGGCGTGGGCCCGGCGGTGACGTCGTGCGCAGCGTCCCGGTGATCGGTGGCGCGAGCGTCGGCGGGGGCCCGGGTTCCGCGCAGGATCCCGGTCGCACCGCTGTCATTCGTA
>NZ_JBFAZH010000987.1:0-2923 GCF_040681735.1 Actinoplanes sp. NPDC051633
GAACAGCCGAAGGCACGCCCGCCACGGCGGGCTCCCGCGCGCGCCGGATGACCGTTCGGCCGGGCGATGGCACCAATCGACCAGAATGGTGCACTGTAGCTGTACGTGCCCTTTCCATTCCGTTCGGTCGTTGGTTGACTTCTCCCCGATCAGTGGCCCGCCCCGGAAGGCAGAATCCGCAGCGATGACCGACGTCGTCCCGTACCCGAACCCGCTGCCGCAGCTCGCCACGCCCGGTGAGCGTCTGGGGTGGATCTTCAACGACCGGAACCTCTACCGGCGTCGATTCCTGGAACCGCCGCCGCAGCCCGCCCAGGTGCCGCCGCACCTGCACGAACGCCTGATGCGGGCACAGCGCGGGATGGCCCGGCGGATCCTGATCTCACTCGGCGCGGGCATCGGCCTGGCCGTGCTGATCAGCTGCTGCGGCGCCCTCGCGGGCATGAGCGACGCCGGCAACAACAGCACGGGTGTGGCGGTCACCGTCTTCGCCTTCGTCGCGTTCCTCGCCGGGGTCGGCGGGGCGGTGCTGGCCGGGGTGGCACCCTCGATGGCGCGCAAGGCGATCGAGAACGTCCAGCAGCAGACCCAGCACGAGTACGCGCAGGCGTTCGCCGCGTGGGACGCCCGGCGGCAATGGCACGAGCAGCAGCAACAGCAGGCCGTCGACGCCATGTACGAGTGGTCCGCGGCCACCCCCGCGGCGGGCACCCGGCGGGTCGACATCATCGGCGGCACC
The DNA here is from genome assembly GCF_040681735.1 of Actinoplanes sp. NPDC051633. NCBI lineage: Bacteria > Bacillati > Actinomycetota > Actinomycetes > Micromonosporales > Micromonosporaceae > Actinoplanes > Actinoplanes sp. NPDC051633. Next base: position 740 of record NZ_JBFAZH010000987.1, read on the forward strand.
ACGTACGGCTGGGAGGCGGTGCTGACCGTATTCGGCGGTTCGCTGCTCGCCACCCGCGGCCACATGACCCTGGTCGACTTCACCGGCGAGGCGCTCTGCGGCGAGCTCATGCAGCTCGCCGTCGCCACCGACCGCACCGTGCTGGAACGCCGGCTGCCGTCCCAGCTCGCGCAGTTCGACCTGGTCGGCGCGCTGGAGCCGAACGAGCTGGTCGACTGCCTGGTGGAGGCGATGTACGGCGACGCGCAGGGCGCCAGCCGGGCCGAGCGCTCGCAGGACTCGATGCTGCTGCGCGAGATCTGCGGCGTGCTCGCGCCGAACCTCAGCATGGCCCGGCTGCTGGCCGCGCTGCGGGTGCTCACCGACCGGCCGGTGCAGGCCGCGCTCAGCCCGGAGGAGAGCGACCGGCTGCTCGATCTGCAACCGGACGAGAGCCGCCGCCAGATGCACCAGCACCTGCGCCGGATCGAGGCGTTCTTGCACCCCCTGGAGGAGATGGGCACCGAGGCGGGCGCCGGGACCGCCGACCTGACCTGCCTGGTCGCCGACAGCGACGGCCGCAACGCGCAGAACGAGCTGCTCAAGGACCTGCTGGTGCAGTGGCTGGCGCGGCAGGTGCGGCGCGCGGCCACGCCGATGGGCTCCCTGGTGATCATCGGCGCGGACGAGGTGCACCACCGCTCGATCGAGAAGCTCAGCACCCTCTGCGAGCGCCGCGGCGTCCGGCTGGTGCTGCTCTTCGGCCACCTGCGGGAGGAGTCGCTGCACACCATCGGCGGCGGCGAGGTCGCGTTGATGCGGCTCGGCAACCACCAGGAGGCCACCCAGGCGGCGGACTTCATCGGCAAGGGCCACAAGTTCGTGCTCAGCCAGCTGACCCGCACGCTGGGCGGCAACGACACGCACACGCTGGCCGACACGTACGGCGAGTCGGAGACCCAGGGCGGCTCCTCCGGCACCAGCCGCAGCGGCCTGGACTTCAGCCGGCAGAGCGGCACCAACTGGAGCAAGACCCGGAACTGGAGCCAGACCGAGTCGGTGGCGAAGGGTACGAACTGGAGCGACGCCCAGTCGGCACAGCGGGTGTACGAGTACGCCCTCGAACCGCGGGTGCTCCAGGACCTGCCCGAGTACGCGATGATCCTGGTCAAGGGCGAGGGCCGGGGCTCGGTCGTGCAGGCCGTCGAGGTCGACCCGGGGATCGTCACGCTCCCCCGGGTGTCGATGACGCCGGTCGACCTGCAACCGCTGCCCGACCCGGCCGAGGCGGTCACCCCGGCCACCCGGCAGCCCAGCCAGGTCACCGTGTCGCAGCCGCAGCCGCTGGCCGCCCACGAGACCAGCGCGCACCAGGCCGCCGGTCCGGTCCTCCCGGGCTGGGGCGCCGCGCCCACCGAGCAGCCCCAGCCGGAGTTCCGGCAGCAGCCGTACCAGGGACCGTGGGGTGGGCCTCAGTGACTGGGGTGGGCGGGCTGCTCGAGCAGCTCTCCGTCAGCCGGGTCCTCGAGCTGCCCCGCCGGCCACCGTCCACCCGCGACGACGCCGGCACGGACGTGGGCCGGCGGCAACGGCTGGCCGGCATCGTCTCGGCCTTCCACGCGGGCACGCCCCTGCTGCTCGGCTGGCATCGTGCATCCGCCGCCCGGCCGGTCGAGGTGTTCGCGGCCGGCGGTGTCAGCGGGGACCCCGACGCGCGCGGGCTGACGCCGCTGTCGCTGCCGCCGGGTGCGCTCGGTCGTCCGTACCCCGGTCCTGATCTGCTCGGCAACCTGCGGGCGGTGCCGTTCTGGACGAGGGTGGCCGGGCTGACCGACGGGCTGCTGGTCGACGACCCGACGCTGCGGGACGAGGATGCCCGGCCGACGCTCGATGAGTGCCTGCTGCACGTGTGGCACGCGGGTTTCGCCTGGTTCGTGCTGGCCGAGCCGGTGCCCGCGGCGGAGATCGGCGGGCTCGCCCGGCAGGTCGCGCTCGAGGAGCGCCAGGCCCAGTCCAAGGCGCAGTCGCCGGAACAGGCCGTGGCGGCCGCCCGCCTGCAGCGCCGGCACCGGGAGTTGCAGCAGGGCCGGTCCACCGGGATGTGGCGGGTGCACCTGCTGGTCGGCGGCGACTCCCCGGCCGCGGCCGGCGCCGTCGCGGGCCTGCTGTGCGCCTCCGCCGACCTCGGCCGCCAGCCGTACGCGC
>NZ_JBFAZH010000988.1:0-2918 GCF_040681735.1 Actinoplanes sp. NPDC051633
AAACGGCTGCTGGACGCGCCGTCGCGCCCCACGGCCTGCATCTGTTTCACCTACGAGCTCACCGTCGGCGCGCTGATCGCGATCAACGAGTACGGGGTTGTCGTCCCGGACGAGCTGTCCTTCGTCGGCTTCGACAGCGTCGAGCTCGCTCAGGTCACCCGCCCTCGCCTGTCCGTGATCACGCAGCCGACTCCGGACATCGCCGCCGAGGCCGCTGCCCTCATCCACGCCCGGCTGTCCGCGAACCCATCGCCCCGGATGCACTCGGTGGTGACTCTGGCCGGCGAACTCGTCCGCGGAGAATCGGTCGGTCCACCCCGCCCGGTGCCGGGCCGTCCCCGATCCCGCCGAAGCCATCAGAAAGGCGTATGACCGCCATCGCGCCTTCCATACCGGCTCAGGCCGAAACACGGCCCAGCTCGGTCAGTCTGGCCTGGAGAACGTCGGCCTGCTCCGCGGTGAGGCCGTCCTCGCCCAGCCGGGTGCGCACCTTCTGCTGGAGCTGCTCCACCCGCTCCGCGACCTCCGACGGGTCGGCCTGGTCCAGCTGGCGGATCAGGTTGAGCAGGTCGACCGCGACGTCGGGGCGGATCCGCCCGGCCGCCTGCCCGGCCTCCACCTCGGAGATGACCCGGTCGACGGCCGCGCCGAGGTCGGCCGCCGTCGGCGTGGGAGCGGCGGTGGTCGGTGGCGCCGTGGCTGTGGGGGCGGTGGTCTCTGCCGGGGACGGGACCGCGGGCGGCGGCGCCGCGGCGTCCCGCTCCGGTGAGCCCCCGATCGCGACGGCCACGCCGGCCGCCGCGAGCAGCACGGCCACGACCCCGGCGCGGGCCGCCCACGGTTTGCGGCCGGGCGGTCTGAGCGAGACGGTGTGGGCCGGCGCGCGGCCGGTGGTGAAACCGCGCGGCGGCGGGGGAGCGGTGGCTGCGCTTCCGGCGAACGCGGCCAGCCCCGCACGCACCTCGGCCGCGGACGGCCGCCGCTCGGGCGACTCGTCCAGGCACCTCTCGACCAGATCGCGGAACTCCGGCGGCAGATCGGCCGGCAGCACACCGGGCCCGGCCGAGCGCGCCGCGGTGAGCTCCTCCCAGGTGTCCACCGGGTACGGCGGGTCACCGGTGACCATCTCGAAGAGCACGACGCCGAGGCCGTACACGTCGGTGGCGGGCTCCGCGGGCTTGCCGTCCAGCCGTTCCGGCGCCACGTAGGCCGGGGTCCCGAACGTCGCGCCGGTGTCGTCGTCGTCCGGCGTGCCGACCATCGCGCTGATCCCGAAGTCGAGGATCCGGGCGCCACCGGGGGTCAGCATCACGTTGCCCGGCTTGACGTCGCGGTGCACCACCTGCCGGGCGTGCGCGGCGGCCAGCCCCTCGGCCACCTGCGCGCCGATCCGCGCCGCCTCCGGCCAGCTCAACGGCCCGTCCGCGAGCCGGGCGGCGAGCGACGGCCCGTCCAGCAGCTCCATCACCACGAAGGGCGCGAGCGAGGAGTCGGGGCGCTTGGTCTCGCCGTAGTCGTGCACCGCCGCGATGTACGGGTGCGACAGCCGCGCCGTCGTGCGGGCCTCGGTGAACGCCTGCTTCACCACCTCGGCCGACGAGGTGGGCAGCTTGATCGCGACCGGGCGACCGAGCAGCTCGTCCTCGGCGCGCCAGACCTGCGACATCCCGCCGGACGAGAGCTGCGTGACCAGCCGGTAACGCAGGGACAACACCGTACCCGGCGCGGGCCAGACTTCGTCCACGCGCGAACCCTACCCGGCACATCGATGTACCAACACTCGCGGAATTCGTAACGGCCGTGCACCGAAGCGTCACACGTATACTGCGCCGGTGACCCGGACCGAGTCGCTCGACGCCGGCACCGTCGCGGTGCACCTGCCGCGGTTCCAGACCGGCTCGCCACCGCAGCATCTGATCACCACGCTGCTGGGCGACTACTGGTTCGCGAGCGCCGAGCGGCTGCCGTCCGCGGCACTGGTCCGGCTCGCCGGGGAGTTCGGCGTCTCCGCCGTCGCGGCGCGTGCCGCACTGAGCCGGCTGGCCCGCCGCGACCTGCTGGAGTCGTCGAAGGCCGGCCGCCGCACCTACTACCGGCTGACCGACCGGGCCTCCGCCGTCCTTTCCGAGGGCCGGCGCCGGATCATGTCCTTCGGGCTGGGCGAGAGCGCCTGGGACGGGCTCTGGACGCTGGCCGCCTTCTCGATCGCCGAGGATCAGCGCGATCTGCGGCACGGCCTGCGCACCGAGCTGCGCTGGCTCGGCTTCGCGCCGCTCTACGACGGCCTGTGGATCTCGCCGACCGCCGGCGTCGAGGCGGCCCGCGCGGCGCTGGCCAAGCTGGCCGTGCCCACCGCGACCGTCTTCCGCGCCTCCGCCCCGGACGCGCCCGGGCTGCGACCGCCGCAGAGCGCGTGGGACTTCGGCGTGCTGCGGGCCGGCTACGACCGCTTCCTGGCCGAGTACACACCGCTGCTGACCCGGGTGCGGCAGGGGTCGGTGGGCGCGTCCGAGGCGCTGGTCGCCCGGTCCGGGATCATGGACACCTGGCGTACGTTCCCCAACCTCGACCCGGGCCTGCCGGCCGAGCTGCTGCCGCCGGACTGGCCACGGGGCGACGCCCGCGATGTGTTCGTCGAGGTCTACGACACCCTCGGCCCGCTCGCCGAGTTCCGGGTCAAGCAGATCGTCGCCGAGTTCGATGCCGGGCTGGCCGATCTGGTCCGGTCCCACGACTCCGGCACGATCCTTGACAGATGACGTTCCGCTGACGACGGTGACAGGATCGCCTCATGTCGAGGCACGGGGAGCGCGATGCGCTGGTCTGCGCACCCCTGTCCCACATCGCGGCGCTCGGCCAGTCGCGGGGCCACCGTCAGCGCCGCCGAGGTGCTGGCCGGTCTGGACGGGCAAATCGCG
>NZ_JBFAZH010000989.1:0-2911 GCF_040681735.1 Actinoplanes sp. NPDC051633
CGCCAGGGCCCCCGCGCCCCGCCACACCACGGGGCCGCTTGTCGAGCCGCTGGGGGCGGACGCGGTGTCCGTGCTGCTCACGACGCATCTGCTGGACGAGGCGGAACGCCTCGCCGACCAGGTGGTGATCATGCGGTCCGGCCGGGTGGCGGCGACCGGCTCGCCGGCCGAGTTGACCGCGGCGGCCGGGATCGACCTGCTCGAGGTGCGCGCGGACGCGGGGCTGCCGATCGCGACGCTGGCCGAGCGGATCGAGGCGAGGGTCGCGGAGCCGTCGCCGGGGGAGTACACGATCGCGGGCGCGCTCGACAGCGCGGCGATCGCCGGGGTGCTTGCCTGGTTCGCGGCGGCGGAGGCGCACGTCACCTCGGTCAACTCGCGGCGTCGCACGCTGGAGGACGTCTACCTCTCGCTGACCTCCGCACCGACGACGGTGTCGCGGTGAGCGCCGGGACGTTCGCCCCGGCGCCCGGGCGGGCGACGCGCGGTGTGGTGATCCGGCGACAGATCCGGATGGAACTGCTGCTCACCGCCCGGCGCGGCGAAGCCGTCGTGCTGGCGATGGGCGTGCCGCTGCTGGTGCTGCTCGGGGCCGGCCTCACCCGTGCGACGAACGTGCCGTCGACGGACCGGCTCGGCTACGTGGTGCCGGGCGTGCTGGCGCTGACCGTCATGTCCACCGCCTTCACCGGCCAGGCGATCACCACCGGGTACGAACGCAGCTACGGCGTGCTCAAGCGGCTCGGCGCATCGCCGTTGACCCGGTCGGGCCTGCTGTTCGCGAAGACCGCGTCGATCCTCGGGCTGGTCGCCGTCCAACTGTTGCTGCTCGCGCTGGTCGGCGTCGCCGTGGGCTGGCGGCCTGAGTTCGGGCATCTGCTGCCGGCGCTCGGCATCACGGTGCTGGCCGTCGCGGCGTACTCGGGATTGGCTCTGACCCTGGCCGGGCTGTTGCGGCCCGAGACGGTGACCGCCGGCGCCACCCTGATCTATGTCCTGATGCTCGCCGCGGGCGGCATCATGTTCGCGGCGCCCGACCTCGGCACGGCCGGCTGGTTCCTGCTGCCGCTCGCCGCGCATGCGGAAGCGCTGCGCGACACGTTGACCACCGGCGCCAACATCCAGGGCCCGATCTGGCTGAGCCTGGGCGTCTGGGCCGCGGTCGGCGTGACCGCCGCGATCCGCGCCTTCAAGTGGGAGTAGCCGGGCCCTCAAAAGGCCGATGGCCCGGCGCTGTCCATCGATCGGTGGACACCCGGTGACAGTGGTGCGGTCGTCGCGGCCGGAGCGGCGTCGCGACCAGCATTAGGGCATGACAGCGATTGAAGTTCACGGGCTGCGCAAGGCCTACGGCGGGCGGGCGGCCGTCGCCGGGATCGACCTGACCGTCGCCTCCGGTGAGGTCTTCGCTCTGCTCGGGCCCAACGGCGCGGGCAAGACCACCACCGTCGAGATCCTAGAGGGGCATCGGCGCCGCGACGGCGGCGATGTCCGTGTGCTCGGGACCGACCCCGGCGCCGCCGGCCGCGACTGGCGCGCCCGCATCGGCATCGTCCTGCAGACCGCCACCGACGCCGCCGACCTCACCGTCGCCGAGATGGTGCGGCACGTGGCCGGCTTCTACCCGCGGCCGCGGCCGGCCGGCGAGGTCATCGACGCGGTCGGGCTGACCGACAAGGCCGGCGCGAAGATCCGGTCGCTCTCCGGCGGTCAGCGCCGCCGCGTCGACGTCGCGCTCGGCGTGGTCGGGCGGCCCGAGGTGCTGTTCCTGGACGAGCCCACCACCGGCTTCGACCCCGAGGCCCGCCGGCAGTTCTGGGAGCTGATCCGGGCGCAGGCCCGCGAGGGCACCACCATCCTGCTGACCACGCACTACCTGGACGAGGCCGAGGCCCTCGCCGACCGCCTCGCCGTGATCGCCGACGGCCGGATCGTCGCCGAGGGCAGCCCGGCGAGCCTGGGCGGACGCGCCACCGCGGGGGTCACCGTCACCTGGGATGGCCGCCGCGAGGAGGTCGCCGACCCCACCGGGCTGATCACCCGCCTGGTGCGGGAGGGCGCGGACCTGAGCCGCCTGACCGTCACCCGCCCCACCCTCGAGGACACCTACCTCACCCTGATCGGAGACGCCCGATGACCGCCCAAGCACCGGCCCTGCCGTCCACCGTCCGGATCGGCGTCTCGCGCGGCCGGGTGGAGATCCTCCAGTTCCTGCGGGACAAGACGGCGCTGATCTTCACGTTCTCGTTCCCGGCGATCCTGCTCATGCTGTTCGGCGTGATCTTCGGCGAGGAGGTCGCCGGTCCCGGCGTGAACGCCGCCCAGGTGTTCTCGGCCAGCATGATCGCGTACGGCATCGTGTCCACCGCGTTCATCTCGATGGGCGTCGGCCTGGCGGTCGACCGCGAGGACGGCACGCTCAAACGGCTGCGGGGCACGCCGGTCACCGCGACCGCGTACTTCATCGGCAAGTTCGTCTACGTCGCGGTGCTCAGCCTGGCGGAGGTCGCCGTCCTGCTCGCGATCGGCGTGCTGCTGTTCGACATGCCGTTGCCGTCCGAGCCCGGCCGCTGGTTCACCTTCGCCTGGCTGTTCGTGCTCTCGGTGCTCTCCTGCACGCTGCTCGGCATCGCGGCCAGTGCGCTGGTGCGCAACGCCCGCACGGCCGGCGCGATCCTCAACGTGCCGGTGGTGGCGCTGCAGTTCCTCTCCGGCATCTTCATCCACCCGATCACGCAGCTGCCGGACTGGATGATCACGCTGGCGTCGATCTTCCCGGTGAAGTGGATCGGCCAGGGCTTCCGGTCGGTGTTCCTGCCGGACGGGGCGGTCGTCCAGGAGGCGGGCGGCGCGTGGGAGCACGGCCGGATCGCCTTGGTGCTGGGCGCCTGGTGTGTGGTCGGATTGGTGC
>NZ_JBFAZH010000990.1:0-2904 GCF_040681735.1 Actinoplanes sp. NPDC051633
GTCCGAGCCTCGGACAGGTGGCTGAGCTACCACTTTTCGCTTGCCCCTCTAGGCCAGGTGGGACGGGTCCTTCTTGAAGACGAACGTGGCGATGTCGAGCGCCGCCACCGTGCCGTCGGCCTCGCGCAGCACCTGGAGGATCTCGCCGGCGTTGTCGCCGGTGCGGCCACGCCACCGGTCACCGCCCTCGCGGGTGAAGCGCCACGGCGCGTACGGCACGGTCAGGCATCGCATCACGACCTCGTCGCCGGCGGCCACCACCTCGTACTCGCGGCCCATCCACCACCAGCGCCCGGCCAGCTCGGCGGCCTCGGCGCTCGGTGGCGCGGGCGGCTTCCACGGCTCGATCACGTCCGGCTCGGACTCGAGCACCGCGGTCAGCGCCGCCAGGCTCACCGGCTTGATCCCGGTGCCGGTCAGCCCGTACGCGTTGGCGAACACGACCACCCCGAGCCGGCTCTTGCGGTGCACAGCCAGATGCGCCACGTACCCCGGCATCGAACCGCCGTGCCCCACGTAGACCCGCTCACCGACCCGGAAGAGCTGCGGGCCGAGCCCGTACCCGCCGGTCCACGACTCCAGGTCGTCGATCACCACCGGCGTGCACATCTCGTCGACCGTCTCGCGGCTCAGCACGGCCGGCGCGGGATCGGCCAGGAACGCGGCCCACTTCGCCATGTCGGTGACCGTCGACCAGAGCTGTCCGGCAGGCGCCATCGCGCCGGCGTCCAGCCGCGGCTCCTCGTGCAGGGCGCCGGTGGCCTGGTCGACGACGTAGCCGCGGGCGAACGGCTCGACCGGCGCGTAGGTGGTGCGCTTCATGCCCAGCGGGTCGAGCACGCGCTTGCTCACCAGCGTGGGCCAGGACTCGCCGGTGACCCGTTGCAGCACGGCGCCGAGCAGTCCGTACCCCAGGTTGGAGTAGTGGAACGCCCGCCAGGGCGGGTTGGCCGGCTTGTCGAACGGCAGCGCCGCGAGCAGCTGGTCGACGTCGCCGCCGGTGGCCCGCTCCCACCACGGGCCGGCCGGCTCCCGCTGCAGGCCGGAGACGTGGCCGAGGAGCTGGCGCAGCGTGATGCCGCCGAGCGGGGTGCCGGGCAGGTGGCGGTACAGCAGGTCGTCGAGGGCGAAGAAGCCCTCGTCGCGCAGCTGCATGACGATCGTCGCGGTCAGCGTCTTGGTGATCGAACCGAGGCGGTACTGCGTCTTGAGGTCGGGCCGCGGGGTCTCACCGGCGGCCGCGAAGTGCAGCACCGCGCGGTCGCGGACCACCGCCAGGGCCAGTGACGGCACCCGCCCGGCGGACTGGGCGCGAGCGGCGATCTCGGAGACGCGGCGGGCGGTTTCCGGCAACAGGGACAACGGCACGCCTTTCATCGGGAACTTCCATATGTAACTGGCGCGCGCGCCGTTGGCTACGCCTTCGTGCTTATACTCGTCTACGAGTAATCGGCGACGGATATAGGAGCGGGCATGGCGAAGCGGCGGGTCGGCAACCTTCTGGCGCTGGCGCTGCTGGCGTTGTTGTCGCCGGGCAAGCCCATGCATCCGTACGAGATGGCCACGATGCTCCGCCGCACCGGCAAGGAGCAGGACATGCGGATCAAATGGGGCTCGCTCTACACGGTGGTCGGCAACCTGGACAAGCACGGGCTGATCGAGACCGTCGACACCGAGCGCGCCGGCCGCCGCCCGGAGCGCACGCGGTACGCCATCACCGAGTCCGGCCGCGCCGAGCTGCGGGAGTGGATGCACGAGCTGCTCGCCGAGCCCGCCGTGGAGCAGCCCCGGTTCGGCGCCGCGCTGTCGGTGCTCGGCGTGCTCCCGCCGGAGGAGGCGGCCGACCTGCTGGAGCTGCGCCTGGCCGCGCTGAGCGGCGACATCGAGCGGCAGCGGGCCGATCTGGAGCGATGGACCGCCGAGGTGCCCCGGTTGTTCCTGATCGAGGAGGAGTACGCGCTGGCCGTGCGCGAGGCCGAGGCCGCCTGGGTGCGGTCGCTGATCGCCGAGCTCCGCGACGGCACCCTGCCCGGCCTGGATGCCTGGCGGGCCTGGCACACCTCCGGCGGAGCTCCGCCGGAGTGGACCGCACTGATGGAGGGGGAGGACGAGTCATGAAGCTACGGGTTCCGGAGATGGAGGGGCGCTCCGCACGGTGGTACGCCAAGCAGCGCGGCAGCGCGGCGCAGATGGCGCAGTACCGCCGGATCGCCGAGAAGCTGTCCGAGCAGCTGCCGCCGGGCTGCGACGTCCTGGAGGTGGCGCCCGGCCCGGGCTACCACGCCATCGAGATGGCCCGGCTGGGCCACGCGGTGACCGGGCTGGACATCAGTCGCACCATGGTCGAGATCGCCGGCGAGAACGCGGCCCGCGCCGGGGTCACCGCCGGCTTCCGGCACGGCGACGCCACCGCGATGCCGTTCCCGGACTCGTCCTTCGACTTCATCGTGTGCCAAGCCGCGTTCAAGAACTTCCTTGACCCCATCGCGGCGCTCGACGAGATGCACCGGGTGCTGCGCCCCGGCGGCCTCGCCGTGATCCAGGACCTCAACTCCGCCGCCACCCGCGCGGACATCGCGGCGGAGGTCGCCCCGATGGGCCTGAGCAGGGTGAATGCGGCGTTCGTACGGTTCACTCTGAGCTGGTTACGGCGCCGCGCCCGCACCGCGGAGCAGTTCCGCGAGCTTGCCGGGCGCAGCGCGTTCGGCCGCGCCGAGGTCGGTGCCGAGGGTCTGAGCCTGGAGGTGCGGCTCCGGGCGTGAAACCCGGTCCGGACCGGGGAAGCGGTTGCAAGCGTCGACGTGTCACGATTCAAGGGTGGAAGCCGTACTCTGGGTCGTTCTCGCCGTCGCTCTCGCGATCGGCGAGGCCTTCACGGCAACATTCCTGATCATCTTCTTCGCG
>NZ_JBFAZH010000991.1:0-2902 GCF_040681735.1 Actinoplanes sp. NPDC051633
CGTAGATCACGGTCCCGTCCACCAGATAGACGACGCCCCCGGGGTCGCCGCCGGGGTGGCCGCCCACCACCAGCGCGCCGGTCTGCCGCTCGCCCGCCACCTGCGTGAGCAGGCGTCCGGGAGCCGCGGTCTTCGAGGGGGTCACAGATGTCCTTCCCGCTTGTCAGGAGGCGACCAACTCGGCGGCCAGGGTCTGCATGCGGCGGCGGGCCACGGCGAGGTTGCCGTGGATGCGGTCCAGCCACACGTAGAGCACCAGCCGGCTGTCGAAGTCGGTCTGCACGAGCCGCAGCAGGTGGTAGCCCCCCGCGGTGGTGATGATCAAGTCTTCCAGCAGGTCGTGCGGTACGGCCGAGACGAACAGCGACCGGCTCGTCGCGGCCTGGACCACGTCGGCGGTTCCGGCCGCCGCGGCCTCATGGTCGGAGTTGGGTGCGGCCCCGGTGGTGGCGACCGGGAACCCGGTGGTGTAGTCGACGATGCTGGCCCCGACGGCGCCAGGGATCGCCATGGCCTCCTGCAAGCAGTGTTCGACGCCGGGCACGGTCCTCCTCAGCGTTTGCCTTTGCGGCGTTCGGTTCCGTCCGCCGTTGGCGGTTCCCGGCCGTTGGCGGCCCTTGTCGGCCGGGATCCTCCGTGCGGTGGCGGCGTTGCGTGCGGATCCACGTCTGCTTGCCGTCACCGAGGGCCATCCTGCGGCGACTGTGCGGCCAACAGTCGCACCCGGTGTGCGTCCTGTTCAGTCATGTCGATGGCGACTGCGTGACCGTCGCCCGAATTCGTTTGAGGGCCGCGTAATCCGGCTTCGCCGCGACTTTGCGCCGGGGCCAGGCCGGGTGGGAACGTCCCGCCCAGGGCAGTTCATTGGGGGTACGCGGAGCCGGCACGGTCCGCAGCCGCTTGGCCGTCTCGTGGATCAGCGCGCCCAGCTCGAGTTGCGCGATCACGCCCAGCCAATGCCGTTGCCCGGCGGCGAACCGCACCGGCGCGTCATCGGTCTGCAGCAGTGCGTGGGTGACGTCCGCGATCGTGGCCACCACCCGGCAGGCCAGCTCGTTCTGTCCGATGTGGCCGTCGCGGATCAGCGCCCGGCCCACCTCCCGGCGGTCGACACCCTCGGCGTACGCCTCCTTCCACACCGCGGCGGACAACCGCCCGGAGGCCACCAGTCGCTCGCCGACGCCCGGGCACGCGGCCGACTCGGCGTGCGTGATGTGCCCGGCGACCAGGTAGAGCACCCCGCCCGGGGTGCCGTCCACGTGCAGGGCGCCGGTGCTGCCGGACTCGGCCAACTGGTGCAGGATGTGCCGCAGGGACGTGGAATTCACGTCGACTCCTTGGATGAGGTGGCATCGGCTGAACGCATGGTGGGCATCCATCGAGCGCCGTCGCCGCACGCCCGGTCCGTTGTTCCCCCGGCCACTCACCCGCCGGTGACGCGTAACATGATCGCAACGTTCGATGCCTCTGGTGGGGAGACCGATGAGCAGCAGCATCTGGGAGCAGGTCGTCGTCGACTGCGAGGATCCGGCCCGCCTCGCCCGATGGTGGGCCGAGGCGCTGGGTTACCAGATCGTCTTCGAGGAGCCCGACGAGGTGGAGATCCGGCGTAGCAAGGACGAGATGCCCGGCCTGCTGTTCAACCCGACGCCGGACGCCAAGACGATGAAGAACCGCCTGCACATCGACCTGCGTCCGGACGACCAGGAGGCCGAGGTCGAGCGCCTCGTCGACATGGGCGCCCGCCCGGTGGACATCGGGCAGCACGACGTCCCGTGGGTGGTGCTGGCCGACCCCGAGGGCAACGAGTTCTGCGTGCTGGCGGCGAAGAAGAAGCCCTGACTCCGATGGCGGCGCGCCGCCGGGGTCACCCGGCCCGGTGGCGGCGTTCGCGATAGGCGCGGGTCTTGTGACGGTTGCCGCAGGTCTCCATGGAGCACCAGCGACCGCGGCCGCTCCGTGAGGTGTCGTGGAAGGCCCAGCGGCAGTCCGGCGCCGCGCAGAGCTTGATCCGGTGCCAGTCGCCGCGGGCCGTGCTCTCCGCCACCGTCTCGACGATGGCGTTCAGCCACGGCAGACCGGATGTGGCGGCGATGCGCAGCCCGTCCGCCGGGTCCGGCGTCAGCCGCAGCGGATAGCCGGCGAGGGCCGCGGTGGCAGTGGTGTCGCCGGTGAGCGCCTGCCGCAGCGCCGTGCGCAGGTCGACGGTGGCGGCCAGGTCGGCGGGCCGCAGCCGGGCCCCGGCGGCGGCCAGGTCGTGAGCGGTCAGCCAGTCGGCCAACTCCTGCGGCGAGGTCAGCCGCTCTCCGGCGACGTGCGGCTCGCCGTGCCGGCGGAAGGTGCGCTCGTCGACGGTGTTGAGGAACTCCTCGATCAGCTTGAGCCCGGTCACGACACCAGCTTATCGCGATACCGGTGTTTGACGATGGGGCGACACCGGTTATAGCTTTTACTGGTGTTGAAGCGATCGAGGGAGGAATGATGTCCGATTCCACGCGTGTGCTCGACGTTCCCGAGGCGGAGCTGGAAGATCTGCGAGCCCGGCTGCGCGCGACGCGCTGGGCGAAGTCGTGGCCGGTCGGCCCGTGGGAGGCCGGCACCGACGGCGACGAGCTGCGGCGCCTGGTCGGCTACTGGGCGTCGGGGTACGACTGGCGCAAGCACGAGGCCGCGATCAACGCGCTGCCGTCGCGGTTCGCCGACATCGGCGGGGCGACGGTGCACTACCTGCGCTTCGACGCCGAGCGGGAGGGCGGGTTGCCGATCCTGCTCGCCAACGGCTGGCCCAGTTCGTTCCTCGAGCTGACCGGCATGGCCGAGCGGTTGTCGGCGCCGTCGCGGTTCGGGGGCCGGGCCGAGGACGCGTTCACCGTGATCGTCCCGTCGCTGCCCGGCTTCGGCC
>NZ_JBFAZH010000992.1:0-2902 GCF_040681735.1 Actinoplanes sp. NPDC051633
CGCCGAGCCGCTCGTGCTGCTCACCGGCCAGCCCGCGGTGGTAGTACGCGAGGCTGTCCAGGTCGAAGTCCTCGACCAGCCGGTCGAGGCCGACGGAGACCTGGGCGCCCCAGGCGAAGTCCTCGTCGCGGACCGTGTCGTCGAGCGTGAAGATCTTGCGCGCCAGGTCCATCCGCTCACGTACCTCCGCGGGCGGCACCGCCAGCACCCGCTCGCGCAGGTCGTCGAACTCGAGCACCTCCACGTGCGAGCCGAAGGTCACCGGCAGCAGCGTCAGGTCGGTCGACACGTCCAGCATGCCGGGATAGACGTGACCCATCAGGCCGTGCCGCGCGTGCCGCAGCGCCGCCCGGATGTGCGCGGCCGTGATCCACCGGCCGATCCGCTCCCACGCCGAGTCCTGCCGCAGCCACCCGGAGACCGAGCGGAACGGGATCCCCGCACGGCGGAACGTGTTGCCGACCTCGGGCACCGGGCACTGCCCGCAGTAGGCGAGCCAGGCGCCGGTGTCGAAGGTGGCGTGGTCCATCCGCTCGGTCGGCTGCAGGTCGATGACGAGCACCGGGGTGTTCGACCGCTGCGCGATCGGCAGGACCATCGAGGCGGTCAGGTACGTGGTCAGGAACAGCACGATCAGGTCGCAGTCGGCCGCGCGCAGCTTCTCGGCGGCGACCGCGCCCTCCTGAGCGTCCGAGATGAACCCGGCGTCGATGACCTCGGCGTCCATCTCCGCGAAGCGTCCGGAGACATATCGGGCGGAGCCCTGCAGCTGTGGCAGCAGGTCCGGAAACTGCGGCCAGTAGGTGCCGAGTCCCCCCGCCACCAGGCCGACGCGCGTCTTGCGCCGGGTCTTGGCTTCGAGCATCACTCCTCCAGCAGGATCACGTGCAGGTTGCGGGGACCGTGCACACCTTCGACGCGGTTCAGCTCGATGTCGCTGGTCGCCGACGGCCCGCTGATCCAGGTGAGCGGCCGGCGCGGGTCGAGGCGCGGCAGGGCGTCCGGCACCGCGGCCACCACCTGGTCCGGGCGCAGCACGCAGATGTGCAGGTCGGGAAGCAGGGAGAGGATGCGGCGGCCCTGGTCGGGCGAGGCGTCGAGGACGATGGTTCCGGTTTCGGCGACCGCGACGGCCGCGGCGGTCACGACGCCGTCGGCGGCCGCGATGCGGTCCTGCGACAGGCCGTCGTCGCGGATGACCTCCAGCTGCGCGGGCAGCCAGGCTGCGTTCAATCCGGGGGGTACGACCACAGCGCCGCTGACGATCGTCGCGACGGTGTCCGCGATCTCGCCGGCGGCGCAGCGGTGCACGACGGCCTTGTAGTCGACCAGGCGCTCCACCAGCAGGCCGAGGTCCGCGGCGGGGAAGTCGCGGCGATAGTCCCGCGGCACCGGCCCGGGCGGCGTGCTGCCCTCGAGCGCGTCCCGGATCCGGCCGAGGATGAGATCCCGGCTGCTCATCGCCGCGCCCACCAGTCGCCGAAGGTCTCCGGCGGCGGCGACGGCAGGTCCCGGCTGGCGGTCCAGCCGTTCAGCGGCGGCGGGAGCCGCTTGCCCGCGTACTTGCTGAGCTTCGCGGCGTGCTGCGCGCCGTGGTACAGCCGCGGATGGTCCATCGTGTACGCGGCCGCGCCCATCGCCGCCCGCTCGGTCGTCGGGTGCGGCGCCTGGTTCCGCAGGTGCACCAGGATCGACGGGATGTCGATCTTCACCGGGCAGGCGTCGAAGCAGGCCCCGCACAGCGACGACGCGTACGGCAGGGACGCGTTGTCCTCCACCCCGGTGAGCTGGGGGGACAGCACCGCCCCGATCGGCCCCGGGTACACCGACCCGTACGCGTGCCCGCCGGTCCGCTCGTACACCGGGCAGACGTTCAGGCACGCCGAGCACCGGATGCAGTGCAGCGCCTGCCGCCCCACCTCGTCGCCGAGCACTTTGGACCGCCCGTTGTCCAGCAGCACCAGGTGGAAGGCCTGCGGCCCGTCGCCCGGCGTCACCCCGGTCCACATCGACGTGTACGGGTTCATCCGCTCTCCGGTCGACGCCCGCGGCAGCAACTGGAGGAACACCTCGAGGTCCTGCCAGGCCGGCACCACCTTCTCGACGCCCATCACGGTGATCAGGGTCTCCGGCAGGGTCAGGCACATCCGCCCGTTGCCCTCGGACTCGACCACGGCCAGCGTCCCGGTCTCCGCGATCGCGAAGTTCGCCCCGGACACCGCCACCTTCGTGCTGAGGAACGTCTCGCGCAGGTAGCGGCGGGCGGCCGCGGCCAGCACCGGGGGATCGTCAGTCAGCGCCGGGTCGACGCCGGGCATCTCGCGCAGGAACAGGTCGCGGATCTCGGTGCGGTTGCGGTGGATCGCGGGCACCAGGATGTGGCTGGGCTTGTCGTCGCCGAGCTGCACGATGAGCTCGGCCAGGTCGGTCTCCACCGGGGTGATGCCGGCGTCGGCGAGGGCCTCGTTGAGCCCGATCTCCATGGTGGCCATCGACTTGACCTTGATCACCCGGTGGTGGCCGGTGTCGCGGACCAGCCCGGTGACGATCGCGTTGGCCTCGTTGGCGTCCGCGGCCCAGTGCACCACGCCGCCGGCCTCGGTGACCCGTTCCTCGAGCTGGATGAGCAGCTCGGGCAGCCGGGCCATGGTGTCGGCCTTGAGCGCCGAGCCGGCGTCGCGCAGCCGCTGCCAGTCCGGCAGCTCGGCGATGACGCGGCCGGACTTGCCGCGGATCGTGGTGGTGGCGTGCCTCAGGTTGCGGCGCATCTGGTCGTTGGCGAGGGCCTTGCGGGCGGCGGCCGGGAACGGCTCGTCACCCCGCAGCATCCCGACACCTCTGGGCGCGGGCATTCCGATGAAGACACTCATTCGGTGGCCGCCAGGATCTCCGCGAGGTGGAC
>NZ_JBFAZH010000993.1:0-2899 GCF_040681735.1 Actinoplanes sp. NPDC051633
CAACACCGTCACCTCCGGCATCGTCAGCGCCCTCGACCGCACCATCCAGGCGGGGGAGCCGGGCGGCACCA
The DNA here is from genome assembly GCF_040681735.1 of Actinoplanes sp. NPDC051633. Lineage (NCBI taxonomy): Bacteria > Bacillati > Actinomycetota > Actinomycetes > Micromonosporales > Micromonosporaceae > Actinoplanes > Actinoplanes sp. NPDC051633. Next base: position 72 of record NZ_JBFAZH010000993.1, read on the forward strand.
CCCGTTACTACGCGGCCATCCAGACCGACGCCGCGGTGAACCAGGGCAACTCCGGCGGCCCGCTGGTCGACGCGGCCGGCCGCGTCGTCGGCGTCAACTCGGTGATCCGATCGGTCGGCGGCACCGAGACCGAGGCCGGCAACATCGGCCTCGCCTTCGCCATCCCGATCAACCAGGCCCGCCGGGTGGCCGAGGACATCATCGACACCGGCAAGGCCCGCCGCACCGTGATCGGCGCCGAGGTGAGCACGGGCGGCACGAACGCCGCGAACGGCGCGCGGCTGCGCTCGGTCGACGCGGCCGGGCCCGCGGCCGCCGCCGGGCTCAAGGCCGGCGATGTGGTCACCAAGATCGACGGGCACCTGCTCGAGGACGGCACCGACCTGATCGCGCTGGTCCGCAAGTACGCTCCGGGCGCCACGGTCGCCGTCGAGTTCCGCCGCGGGTCCAAGCGGGAGAGCGCCTCGGTGACGCTGGCCGCGGATGCCAAATAGCCGGTCCACAGATTCGATGGATAGGCTGGCGTTGACCTAGGGGAGGCGAGCGCGGTGTTCGAAAACCTGAACTGGTGGGAGATCGGCGCTCTGCTCCTGCTCGCCCTGCTCATCTTCGGCGAACGGCTGCCCAAGGTGATCGGCGACGGGCTGCGGATGCTGCGCGGGCTGCGCGCGATGGCGCAGAACGCGACCTCCGACCTGAGCCGCGAGCTCGGCACCGACATCCAGCTGCAGGACCTGCACCCCAAGGCGTTCATCCGCAAGCATCTGCTGTCGGAGGACGAGGAGGATGCGCTGCGGAAGCCGCTTCAGGGCCTGTTCGAGGACGTGAAGTCGGACATCAACGGCGTCAAGGACGACCTGCAGGACGTCGGCCGGGCCGCCGACATCAACGCGGCGACTTCCGCCCCGGCCGCGCCGAAAGCGCGGCCGGCCATCGACATGGACGCTACTTAGCCTTGACGCTGAGGCCGAGCGGCTTGCCGACCAGCGACTCCCGCCGCACGGCGAGCTTGTCGGCGACCGCGTCCAGCGCCCTCGCAGCCGGGGCGTCCGGTGCCGCCAGCACGATCGGCGTGCCGTCGTCGCCCGCCTCGCGGACCCGGGTGTCCAGCGGCACCTGACCCAGCAGCGGCACCGAGGCGCCGACCGTGGTGGTCAGCGAGTCGGCCACGGTCTGCCCGCCGCCCGCGCCGAAGACCTCCATGCGCGAGCCGTCCGGCAGCTCCAGCCACGACATGTTCTCCACCACGCCGATCAGGCGCTGGTGGGTCTGCATCGCGATCGCGCCGGCCCGCTCGGCCACCTCGGCGGCGGCCTGCTGCGGCGTGGTGACCACCAGGATCTCCGCGTTGGGCAGCAGCTGGGCCAGGGAGATGGCCACGTCGCCGGTGCCCGGCGGCAGGTCGAGCAGCAGCACGTCCAGGTCGCCCCAGTAGACGTCGGCGAGGAACTGCTGCAAGGCACGGTGCAGCATCGGGCCGCGCCACACCACGGCGGCGTTGCCCGCGGTGAACATGCCGATCGAGATCACCTTCACGCCGTGCGACTGCGGCGGCATGATCATCTCTTCCACCCGGGTCGGGCGGCCCTCGACGCCGAGCATCCGCGGCACCGAGTGGCCGTAGATGTCCGCGTCGAGCACGCCCACCGCCAGGCCCCGCTTGGCCAGGGCGGCCGCCAGGTTCACCGTGACGCTCGACTTGCCCACGCCGCCCTTGCCGCTGGCCACCGCGTACACCCTGGTCCGCGAACCCGGCTGCGCGAACGGAATGACCGGCTCCGCGGTCTGGCCCCCGCGCAGCGATGTCTGCAGCGCCTTGCGCTGGTCCTCGCTCATCACACCGAAGTCGATCTCCACCGCGGTGATCCCCGGGATCTGGGTGACCGCGGCGGTGATGTCGTTGTTCAGCTTGTCGCGCAACGGGCAGCCGGCCACCGTGAGCAGCAGCTCGACCCGGACCAGCTCACCGGCGACGCTGAAGCCCTTGACCATGCCGAGCTCGGTGATCGGCTTGCGGATCTCGGGATCGTCAACGGTCGCCAGGGCGGCCTGGATCGCGTCCTCGATGGTGGGAGCTGGTGCAGACATGCATCCGAGCTTACTTCGGGGACTTTCCTCGCTAGAGGTGGTCCTCATCCCACTCCTTACGGTCCAGCTTCGCCCGCCGGGCCGCCGCCTCGTCGAGCTCATCGGCCAGCCGGGCCAGCTCGGAACGCAGGAAGTCACGGGTCGCCACCTCACCCACCGCGATCCGCAGCGAGGCGATCTCACGGGCCAGATACTCGGTGTCCGCCTTCTGCTGAGCGGCCCGCCGCCGGTCCTCCTCCATCGCCAGCCGGTCGCGGTCGGCCTGCCGGTTCTGCGCCAGCAGGATCAGCGGCGCGGCATAGCTGGCCTGCAGCGACAGGATCAAGGTCAGGAACGTGAAGGTGTACGGGTCGAAGCGCAGGGTCGCCGGGGCGAGCGTGTTCCAGAGAAACCACGCCGCGATCACCAGCGTCATGATCACGATGAAGTTCGCCGTGCCCATGTACCGGGCGATGCTCTCCGACCATCGGCCGAACGCCTCGGCGTCGAATCGGGGCAGACGAACACGCCCCGGCTCGACGGGTTGATCCAGCCGGCCGAGCTTCTCCCTGCGGGGCTCGGTCATTCCCCGGCCTCGCCGCGATCGGTCCGGCCGCGGCGGCTCTCACTCTCGACGCCCGGCAGGATGCCCTGCTCCTCGTCGTCGGAGTCGCGGTCGCGCCAGTCGCGGGGCAGGGAGTGGTCCAGCACGTCGTCGACCGTCACCGCGCCGACCAGCCGGTGCGCGTTGTCGACCACCG
>NZ_JBFAZH010000994.1:0-2898 GCF_040681735.1 Actinoplanes sp. NPDC051633
GTCCGGGGTGCGGCGGCCGGCCCTGGGCAGGGCGTCGGCGTCCTCGAGGCTGGCCGAGCGGCGGGCCGCCGGGAGCGGGGTGGCCTGCTTGGCGAGCGACGGGATGCCGGACGTCGGAACGGTGGCCCAGCCGGCGACCTTGCCGTTCTGCGCCGGCTCCTCCGCCGCGTCCTCCACCTCGTCGTGGGTGCGGCGGCGGGCGGCCGTGGCGCCGCCCAGGGCGATGGCGCGGACCTCCCGCTCGTCCTCCTTCTCGGGAGCCTCGCCGATCTTCGCCTCGGCGACCGGCGGCTGGGGAGCGGGCGGTTCCGGCTTGAGCGGCTGCGGCTGCTGGGGCGCGGGCTGCGAAGAGGCGGGCTGCTGCGTGCTGGGCTGCGGGCCCGGTTGCTGTGGAACGTGCGGCTGCGCCTGCTGCGGCTGGGACTGTCCCGGCTGCGGCGGACGCGGGGCCTGCTGGGGCTGCGGGGCCTGCGGAGGCTGCGGTGCCTGCGGGGCGAACGGCGAGGCCGGCGCGCCCGGGAAGGCGGGCGGTGTGCCGAAGGCCGGCCGCGGCTGTGGCATCGGCGCCGAACCGTTCGGGATGGGCGCGCCACCGTGCCGCGGCGCTTCCCCGTTCTGCTGCGCCCGTTCCGAATCCACCGGCGGAAACCCTCCCTGATTGTCGTCCCATGGCCGGGGCGGCTGGAACGCGTTGCCGCGCGAGCCCAGCGCCACCATCTGGGTGTCATGTTGACTTTGCGCGGCCAGATGCGCGGCCGCGGCCGCCTGGGCCGAGCCGGAGTGCGACTCGCGCGATCCCGGCGGGCTCTCGATCACGGTCGCGTCGTCCTCATCGGACTCATGGCGTCCCGGCTCGCTCCCGGCGGCACCGTGACCCGGCCAGAAGCGGGCCAGGCCGCGGGACTGCCGGGCCTGGTCGGAGCTCGAGTTCGGGTCCATCGATCTTGACTCCCGTCGGAAAGCGGCGCCCTGGAGAAGGGCGCGGGGCGCCTGGGCACGGTGCGGCGCACGGACGACCGTACCGCCCCGGGAGTCGGGACACACCCCTGGTGCGTCGTCGTGACCGGATCGTGGGTTGCCGGACGATCCGGTGTCCCCCGGATGCGCAAGAATGTGCGGGTGGGAACCCACCTGGATCCGGCCATCGCGGCCCGCCTGCGGCGTAACGACGACGGGCTGGTCGCGGCGATCGTCCGCGAGCACGGCACGGGCGACGTGCTGATGATGGCGTGGATGGACGACGAGGCACTGCACCGCACGCTGACCACCGGCCTGGCGACGTACTGGTCGCGCAGCCGGAAGGAGTACTGGGTGAAGGGCGCCACGTCGGGTCATTACCAGCACGTCCGGTCGGTCGCGCTGGACTGCGACGGCGACGCGCTGCTGCTCTCCGTCGACCAGGAGGGCGCGGCCTGCCACACCGGGACCCACAGCTGCTTCTCCGACGTGTTGAAGGCGGCGGAATGACCAGCGGCGCGGTCCTGCCGGGTGAAGAGGACTTCGTCGCGACGCGCCGGCGTGTGGTGCCGGTCACGCGGCGGCTGCTGGCCGACGGCGAGACGCCGGTCGGGGTCTACACCAAGCTGGCCGGCGGCCCGGGCACCTTCCTGCTCGAGTCGGCCGAGCAGGGCGCCGCCTGGTCGCGGTATTCGTTCGTCGGGGTCCGCAGCGCGGCGACGCTGGTCGAGCGCGAGGGGCAGGCGCGGTGGCTGGGTACGCCGCCGGCCGGCGTACCCGTCGACGGCGATCCCGTGGCCGCCCTGCGCGAGACCGTCGCGGCGCTCTCCGGGCCGTTCTCAGCGCAGCCCGGCCTCCCGCCGCTGACCGGCGGCATGGTGGGCTACCTCAGCTACGACCTGGTCCGGCGCTTCGAGCGGCTGCCGTCGATCGCCGAGGACGACCTGTCGCTGCCCGAGCTGGGCATGATGCTGGCCACCGACCTGGTGGTCCTCGACCACTTCGACGGTTCGGCGATCCTGGTGGCCAACGCGGTGATGACCGCCGACGCCTCCGAGGCCGAGCGACGTGCCGCCTACCACCACGCGGTCGGCCGGCTCGACGCGATGACCACCGCCCTGTCCCGGCCGACGCCGCCGATGATCTCCACGGTGGAACGGGTCGGCCCGGGGGAGGTCGCCAGCCGCACCCCGGCGGGCGACTATCAGAAGGCGGTGGAGCGGGCCAAGGAGGCGATCCGGGCCGGCGAGTGCTTCCAGATCGTGGTCGGGCAGCGCTTCGAGCGGGCCACCGACGCCGACCCGCTCGACGTCTACAGGGTGCTGCGGGCGACCAACCCCAGCCCGTACATGTATCTGCTCCGGTTCGACGACTTCGACATCGTCGGCTCGTCGCCGGAGGCGCACCTCAAGGTGGGCGCCGACCGGCGGGCCGTGCTGCACCCGATCGCCGGCACCCGGTGGCGCGGCGCGACCCCCGAGCAGGACAACGCGCTGGCCGCCGAGCTGCTGGCCGACCCCAAGGAGCGGGCCGAGCACGTGATGCTGGTCGACCTCGGCCGCAACGACCTGGGCCGGGTCAGCCGGGCGGGTTCGGTGGAGGTGCCGGACTTCGCGCGGGTCGAGCGGTACAGCCACGTCATGCACATCGTGTCGACGGTGGTGAGCGAGCTGCGCGAGGACCGGACGGCCTTCGACGCGCTGGCCGCGACGTTCCCGGCGGGCACGCTCTCGGGGGCCCCCAAGGTGCGGGCGATGGAGATCATCGAGGAGCTCGAGCCGACCCGGCGCGGCCTCTACGGCGGCACGGTGGGCTACCTGGGCTTCGGCGGCGACATGGACATGGCGATCGCCATCCGCACGGCGCTGATGAAGGGCGGCGTGGCCTACGTCGGCGCGGGCGCGGGCATCGTGGCCGACTCCGACCCGGCGGCCGAGGAGC
>NZ_JBFAZH010000995.1:0-2881 GCF_040681735.1 Actinoplanes sp. NPDC051633
CCGGGTTCCACGGGTAGGAGAGGTGCTGGTGCGTCAGCCGCCAGGCGCCGTTCCTGCGCTGGAAGACGCGGGTCCCGCGGGACCAGCTCTCGACGCCCTGGGCCTCAACGCGATTGAGGCCCCACGAGACCGCGAGATCGCCGTCGGTCACGATCTTCATGTCGGGAACCGTCCAGGTCGCGGTGCCGTCGCCGGACGCGTCGAGGCCGGCCTGGCAGACCTCGCGGACGGCTCGGACACCGACGTACTGCAGCGGCTGCTCGTGCTCGTACGAGACGATGTCGTCGGCGATCGGCGCCATCAGGCCGTCGAGGTCCTTGGCCGCGGTGCTGTCGAACCAGTCCTGGTGCAGACGGCGCAGGCCGTCCTCGTCGGCGGTGGGGTCGGCCGAGGTGTTCGCGCCGACCGGGAAGGAGTGGTGCTCGTGGGTGACCACCCAGCGGCCGTCCTGCTTGCGCAGCCCGAGCGTCAGCCGCAGCCGGGTGTCGGGGTGCGCGGCGAACTCCTCCTCGGTGCCGCAGCGCAGCAGGGCGTACGCGAACGCGACGTCCCCGCCCGCCGTGACGTCCAGCGACTCGATCTCGAACGAGGCGCCGCCGGCCTGCCACTGGAAGAACGGCGGCCAGCTCTCCCGGTACGCGTCGATGCCACGCACGCCCTGCTGCGGCGGCGGCACGTCGAACATCACGATGTCGTCGGCGTGATCGGCCAGAACCGTCGCGAGGTCGCCGCTGTGCACCGCCTCGGCCCAGCGCTCGATCAGGGTCCGGATGAGTTCCTCGTCGGTGGGCATGGCTCGCTCGGTCCTCCTCGGTTGATGGATCCTTCACCGTGACAACCCGGGCCGGACAGCGAACTCATCGCTGATCGGCGCATCAATTCCCGGCGAGGCGGGCCGGCAGTCCGAAGGCCGCGAAGTCGGCGTCGAGGAACGAGACCACCTCGGCGACCCGCCGGCCGCGCAGCACCAGCAGGTCCAGACCCCCGGGCACGTACGCGCCCTGCTCGTCGTCCCACCGGTACGTGCCGAACGCGACCTGCCCGTTCGCCCGAACCGGCAGGAAGCGCCAGCGGTACCCGCGCGCCGCGTCGTCCAGGAACCCGCGGATCCCGGTGCGGCCCTCGTACCATTCGGTGAGCGGCGGCATCGAGTAGCGGGCGTCGTCGGTCAGCATCGCCACGATGGCGTCGACGTCCCCGGTCTCCCACGCGGTCGTGTACCGCTTGACCAGGTCCCGCTGCGCGGCCTCGCCCAGCTCGTCGAGCGTCCGGTGCTGACTGGCGCCCAGCTGCAGGTCGGCGAGCACCTTGCGGGCCCGCTGCAGCGCGCTGTTCACCGCGGGGACCGTCGTGTCCAGCAGGTCGGCGACCTCGCCGGCCGCGTAGCCGAGGACCTCGCGCAGCAGCAGGACCGCCCGCTGCCGGGCGGCCAGGTGCTGCAGGGCGGCGACGAACGCCAGCTCGACGCTCTCCCGCGCGACCACCCGGGCCTCCGGGCTCAGCCGGGCCGACCAGCTCATCATCTGATCGGGGTACGGCTCGAGCCACGCCGTCTCGGTCAGCGGCGCACCCGGGCTCAGATCGGCCGGCAACTCGCGACGGCCCCGGCGCTCGATGATGGTCAACGACCGGTTGGTGGCGATCTTGTACAGCCAGGGCCGGATCGATCCGCGGTCCTCGAACCGGTCGAGGCCGCGCCAGGCCCGATCCAGGGTGTCCTGGACGGCGTCCTCGGCGTCGTGCACCGATCCGAGCATGCGGTAGCAGTGCGCACGCAGCTCGTCGCGCAGCGGCCCGACCAACCGGCCGAAGGCGTCGCCGTCGCCCGCCCGCGCCGCGGCCAGCAACTGCGTGTCCCCGGTCCCGCTCACCACGCGAAGCTACCTCTCACCACGCGAAGCTACCTCGAAACCGCCGCGCTGTCAGAGGCGCGGGCATGACACAGGTCAGTCCATATGAGACGGTGTCCGGATGGGTGACACGGTGTCCGAGGGGATCGCGGCGTGAGGGTGCGCGCCGAGAAGACGGCGGACGGCGTCGCCCTGATGCGGGCGCTGGAGCAGCACGAGCCGCGGCCGCTGTTCGACGATCCGCTCGTCACCGGGATGCTGTCCGGCTGGCCCGCCGTCGTCGTCGCGCACCGGCCGCTGCGGCGACTCTTCCTGAGCGCGCTGGAGCGGGCCGGGCCGGGGTTCTACGGCGCGGTGGTGTGCCGCACCCGGGCGATCGACGACGAGTGCCGGGCGGCGCTGGCGGCGGGAGTGACCCGGGTGGTGATCCTGGGCGCGGGGATGGACACCCGGCCGTACCGGTTGCCCGAGATGGCCGCCGCACGCGTCTGGGAGTTCGACCTGCCCGGCGTGCAGGAGGTGAAGAAGGCCGCGGTGCGCGCGCCGGCCGGGCACGTCACGTACGTCCCGATCGACCTGACCGAGCCCGCGGCCGGTGAGCTGCTGGCGGGCGCGACGGCCGGCGACGCGCCGGCCCTGCTGCTCTGCGAGGCCGTGACGATGTATCTGCCCGACGAGGCGGTCGAGCGGGTCTTCGCGTACGCCGGCACCCTGCCGGCGGGCAGCCGCGTGATCCTCACCTATCTCCCCCGCGACGTGGCCGACCGGGCCGAGAACGACCGGTGGTCCCGCCGCCTGCGCTGGCGCAGCGCCTACCATCCGCATGAGGTCGCCGCCCGCCTCGCCGTGCACGGCCTGACAACGCTGCGCGACCTCGGCGCCGAGGAGCACCAGGAGCGGCTGCTCAGACCGGCCGGCCGCACGCTGACTGTCTTTCCCGGGGAGCGCATAGCGATCGCTAGTCTCGACGCGTGACTTCTCCGAGACGGGCAGCTCGGCCACCCCTGCCGAGGCGGATCCGCTCGATCAGC
>NZ_JBFAZH010000996.1:0-2879 GCF_040681735.1 Actinoplanes sp. NPDC051633
ACTGGTCGGCCCGATCGCCGACCAGGCGCTGGCCGGGCTGAACATCGCGGTCGCCGTGGTGGGCGTCGACGGGATCAGCGCGCGTGGCGGCCTCACCACGCACGACGAGATCGAGGCGAACACGAACGCTCAGATGATCCGCCGGGCCGACCGGGTGATCGTGGTGGCCGACGGCTCCAAGATCGGCCGCGTCTGCCTGGCCCGCATCGCCGCGGTCACCGACGTGGCCACGCTGGTCACGGACGCCACCGCCGATCCGGCCGGCGTCGAGGCGATCCGCCGGCTCGGCACCGAGGTGATCATCGCCGGCGAGTGAACGGACCGCCGCCTGTCACTCGGGCCGGTCGTCGTTGAGGACACTGCTCGCCCGGCGGATCGCCGCCAACTGCAGACGGGCCAGCAGGCGTGGGGTCAGCAGACGGCCGGCCAGCCGGGCCGCTGTCGAGGGTGGACGGTTGGTGACCTCGCTGGTGGCCAGGCGGGAGATGCGGCGTACCCGGCGGGCTCTGATCCTCTCGTAGGACCGGAGATTGCCCGGGCCGGCGGCCAGCGCCCGGCGGAGCAGCCACGCGTCCTCCAGGGCCTGGTTGGCGCCCTGGGCCTGGGACGGCGGGAAGGCGTGTGCGGCGTCGCCCAGCAGCGTGGTGGATCCGGTGCCCCAGCGGTCGAGGACGCGATGCGTGACGTGCCGGTACTCCTGCACGTCGGCCTCGGTCAGGTGATCCAGGAGATCGGGCACCGGGTCGGCGTACCCCCGGAATCTGTCCCTCAGCCAGCCGACGGTCCCGCCTGCCTCCGGTCTGTCCGTGCCGACGTCGAACCACCACTGGAGGAGACCGTCGCCGGCCGGCATCAGGCCGCACAGGCCCTGCGGGCCGATCAGGCAGCGGGCGTGCGTACCCAGGTCCGCGACGTCCTTGGTCAAGCCCTGCCAGGAGGTCCAGCCGTTGGGCGCGGCCGGCTCGTCGCCGAGGACCGCGCGCCGGACCGCCGAGCGGTGACCGTCGGCGCCCACCACGACGTCGGCCGCCGGTGCGTCCGCTGCCGGCGTCTCGACATCGGTGACCTCGCGGCCGAAGGCGATGGTGCCGGCGGGGAGCGCGTCCGCGAACCGCTCGAGGATCGCCCGGCGGGGGACGGTCGCCACGGCGTATCCCGTGCGGCGATGGAGTTCGCGCAGGTCCGCCCGTGCGAACTCGCGGCCGTCCGGCGTACCGAAGGACAGGGTCTCCACCCGCCCGCCCAGGCCATCCAGCGGGACGCCGAGGCCGTCGGCCGCGGCAGCGCCGTTGCTGAAGATCGTGACCGCCGCGCCATCCAGCCGCAGACCATCCGCCTTCTCCAGGACCCGGACCTGGTGGCCGTCGCGGGTCAGGCCGCAGGCCAGCGCCAGGCCACCGATCCCGGCGCCCACGATCACGACTCGCATGACACGCCTCCCGGTTCACTACGATCGTTGTACTACGAATGCTGTCATAGGATGGGCGGGTGCCGCCACCCAATCTCGAGCGCAGGGCTCAGCTGGCCGATGCCGCGATCGCACTGCTGGCCTCCGCCGGTGCGCACGGGGTGACGCATCGGGCGGTGGATCAGCTCGCGGGGCTGCCCGCCGGCACGGCTTCGAACTACTTCCGCAGCCGGGAGGCCCTGCTGATCGCGGCGGCCTCGCGGGTCGGGGAGTTGCACTACGCCGACATGGAGACGGTTGCCGACGCGCCGGGCACCACGGCTGAGCGGGCGCAGCGGCTGATCGCGCAATCGCTGTGGCTGGCGGCGACCACCTACCGGCCCCGCTATCTGGCCATCTTCGAGCTGCGGCTGGAGAGTCTGCGACGGCCGGCGCTCGCCGCGGCGCTGGCCGAGCTGCAGGAGAGGTCGGTGGCGGCGACCCGGCTGCACCACCGCGTCCACGAGCTGCGGATCCCGCCGTCAGCTGCGGAAACCATGGTTGGCCTGTACGGCGGTGCGCTGTTCACGCTGGTCACTGCGCCGCCCGGCGCGGTCACCGAAGCGGCCGCGGACGAGCTGGCCACCGCGATCGTCCGTGGATCTCTCTAGGTTTCGTGCCACTCTGCACCGCCGCGACGCCCTCGCCGGGCATCGATCGACAACCATCAGCGGAGTCGAACACCCCAGCGATCTGGAGGAACACCGTGCGTACCCACCGTTCCACCGTTCTCCTCGGCGTCGTGGCGGCCGCCGGCCTGGTGATGGCCCAGCAGGCGTGCTCCACCGGCCGGAAGTCGGGCGATCCGGTGGCTTTCAACCCGCCGTCCGCCTCCTCGTCAGCCGCTGCACCGTCCCCCGCGCAGTTCGCCGCGCCCTCGGCGTCCTCGTCGTCGGCGAGCTCCGGTGGCGGGGCGTCCGCCGGCGGTGGCGCCGGCGCCCTCCTGGCCGGCAAGCGGCAGATCGTCATCGCGCCGATCCCGTCCTTCGAGTCGATCGTCGCGGTCGACGCCCAAGGACGGCTCAACGTGACCGACGGCGAGGCCGAGCACGGGCTGTTCGTGCTCACGCCGGTGAACGGCAAGTACCTGATCAAGACCGCCAAGGCCGGCGCCGGCGGCGAACCGTCCTGCATGGGAGTCAAGAGCAACGGCAGCGCCTCGCTCACCGTCGTCGCTGCGGCGTGCGACGCAGGCCGCGCCGGGCAACTGTTCACCATCACCGAGCAGAAGGCTAAGGACGCCAAGGGACGACCGACGTACGCGATCAGCAACCAGGGCGCGTTCCTGCAGGTGTTCCCGAAGGGCCTGATCGCAGAGGAACTGGGCGACTCGGAGCTGGAGACGACGTACGCATTCGTCGACAACGGCCCCTCGACGCTGCCCGCCCTCGACTGATCTCCGGGGGAGTTCGCCGGCCGCCGTGATGCACGG
>NZ_JBFAZH010000997.1:0-2873 GCF_040681735.1 Actinoplanes sp. NPDC051633
CCAGTGCGTCCGGCCAGGCCCGGCCGCCCGTCGCCCGGGCCGCCGCGACCCGGCCCGTCACGCCGAGCAGATAGGCGCAGGCGGCCGGCCACCACGCGCCGGTGACGGCGAGGGCCGGCGGGGACGCGTACAGGAGAAGGAGGACAACCACGACGGCGGCCGCGCCGGCCGGGGAGCCGAACGAGGACCACAGCGACTTCGAGTAGCCCTCCACCAGCGCCGGCCACGAGTCGTACATGCGGCAGGTGGCCAGCCGAGAGCCGTCGGCGAGGGCGATCCGGCCGCCGGACCGTTTGACCGCGCGGGCCAGGGCGATGTCCTCGAGCACCTCGCCGCGCACCGCCGCGTGCCCGCCCGCCCGGTCGTACCCGGCGCGATCCGCCACCAGCCACTGCCCACCCGCCGCGGCCAGCGACGGGCGAGCCGACCGCTCCATCGCACGCAGCGGCAGAAAGGTCAGCCATGACCACTGCAGCAGCGGCTGCACGAGGCGACCGGCGCCGGTGATCCGCGGGTACGGCGACAACAGCGCGAACCCCTGTGCCGCGACCACGCCACCGGCGATCGCGTCGGGCGACAGCACCACGTCGGCGTCCACGAAGACCAGCACCTCGGCGTCCGGCGCCGCGGCGGCGAGCTGGGCGCAGGCGTGCGGCTTGCCCAGCCAGCCCGGCGGCGGCGCGGCGCCGGTGAGCAGCCGCACCTTGTCGCCGGCGACCGAGCGCACCACGTCGGCGGTGCCGTCGGTCGAGCCGTCGTCGAGCACGACGATCTCCAGCTCGGGCACACCGCGCTGGGCGAGCAACGCCTCCAGGCACGGGGTCACCCGGCCGGCCTCGTCGCGCAGCGGCAGCAGCACCGCGACCCGCTTCGGCGTCGTCGCACCGCGCGGCGGCCGGCGCAGCAGCAACGCGTTCACCACCGAGTGCCCGGTGAGCAGGACGAGCGGAATCAGGACGAGCCAGATCATCTGCGGGCCGACACGACCGCCAGTGGAACCACGACCGCGCCCATCACCACGCCACCCCACAGGGCCGAGGCGGGCAGGTCCAGGAACACGGCGTGGGCGAGCACGGAGGAAGCGTACGTCCAGAACCAGAGCGCCAGCGCGGGTTTGTCGTCGCCCTGGGGTGACCCGATCCGCGGGCCGCCGGCCAGCGCCAACGCCGTCATCAGCAGCAGCGCGAACCCGAGCCAGCCGAGGTAGTTGCCGATCGGGATGCCGGGCACGCCGGGCAGCGCGGGCGTCGGATCGAGCCATCGCCAGTAACCCTCGCCGACCATCTGCGGGTCCAGGAAGAGGTCCCACGCGGCCAGCCCGACCGCGGCCAGCGCGACGCGCTTCCACAGCGAGCCGGCCAGGCGTAGCGCGGCCAGCCACGCCGGCCAGGCCATCCACGTCCAGGCGAGCGGGATGATCAGTGGGACGTCCAGGATGCGCGGCCCGAGCTCGCCCGAGTAGGCGTACGACCCGAACGGGAACCCGGTGGCGACGCCGATCGCCTCGACCAGGAAGCCGCCCACGGTCGCCGTTGCCACCAGTGCGGCCGCCGCCCGCCGCCCGCGGGTGACCAGCGCGTGCGAGACCGACAGCAGATAGCCCAGCACCACGGTGAGCACGGTCAGCCCGGCCCGGACGCCGCCGGAGGTGAGCGGATAGCAGATCTGGGTGAGGACCAGGGCGCCGAGCAGCACCCAGGGAATGCGGATCATCAAATGCCGACGATGCCCGGCGCGTCGACGGCCCGCTCGGCCAGCGGAAGCTCGCGCCCGAGGATCGCGAACGCCCGCTCGTCACCCGGGAAGATGAAGTCGCGCAACACGTCCACGAAGCCGAAGCGGCGGTACAGCCGCCAGGCCCGGGACTGCTCCTCGTCGGCCTCCGGCGTGGACAGCAGGACGGTACGCCCGTCGGCCATGGCCAGCAGCGCCCGCAACTGCCGCGCCCCCACGCCGTGCCCCTGGGCGGCCGGTTTGACGTGCAGCTCGACCACCTCGAAGCAGTCGGTCAGCCACTGCTTGCGCGCGTCGTCGTCGAGCGCCGAGCGGACCTGGTCGTGCCACCACTGGCCGGGCCCGGAGGTGTAGCCGTAGCCGAAGCCCGCCAGGTGCCCGTCGGTGGTCAGGGTGGCGACGGCGCGGAAACCGGCCCGGCGCACGTGCGCGCCGATGTAGCCGCGGCGGGTCTGCAGCAGCTCGGTGCGGTAGCCCATGGCCTCGCCGTACACCGACACCACGTCGTCGAGCCGCCTGAGCAGATCATCCGGCTGCCACGGCACCAGTCTCATCGCGCCGGCCTCATCCCGTCGGCCTCATCGCGTCGGCCTCATCGCCCTGATCGCCCTTTCTCACCCAGCCCAGCACGGTGCGATCCCCGGTGATTCTCCGGACCGCAAACCGGGCGAACAGGTCTTCCGCATACCACTTGTCCGTCGGTGTCCGCGCGATCACTGCGCGGTGCTCCGGCTGACGGTACGCGAAGCCGGTCAGGTCCGTCGCGCCCCGCCACACGGTGATCGTTCCCTGCCAGCCGATCGGCGCCTCACCGATGCCGATACGGGCCAGCAGCCCAGGCGCCGCGTCCAGTTCGGCGACCACCGGGGGCACCGCGCGCCAGAAGGTCAGCGCCTTGACCGGCCGCAGCCGCGCACGGGTCATCGCCAGTACCATGCCGTCCGGTTTGTCCTTCACGGACGGCTCGAACGGCCTCTGCTTCGCCCAGGTTCCGCGGCTGTGCAGCGGGCTCATCTCGACCGTCACCTTCGCCGTCGAGATGCGGTCCCACCCGGGGAACTCCGGCACCCGGTCCGCGACGACGACAGCCGCCCACCGGGTCAGATCCGCGTCGCCCGCCCCGAAGGTGTCGCCGGTGC
>NZ_JBFAZH010000998.1:0-2870 GCF_040681735.1 Actinoplanes sp. NPDC051633
CCCCGACTGACATCACCGACGCGTCTGCGTTATCGGGCATCGTGAACAGCCGGTCGAAGGCGCCGGTCAGGTCGCCACCGCGGCGCAGTGCCGCCAACCCGCGGACCGCCCAGGGCTCGCCCTGCGCCCGCGCCGCCCGCAACGCGTCCTCGACCGCCCAGATCGCCACCTCGCGACGCAGCTCGTCGGGAGCGTCCGCGAGCGCCGTGGCGAGCTCGACGTCCGTCCGCATCAGCTCGGCTGCCTCGAACCCGGACTCACGGACCCGCTCGTCCTCGGGCACGTCGCCGCCCCGCCACTCCTCCTCTTCCGCCGCCTCCTCGTCGGCGAGCCGCCGTGCCCGGCTCCGGCCGACCGCGGCGACGCGCTCCGGCAGCGGCGGCAACGCCCTCGTGGTGTCGTGCCAGTAGCCGGCGAAGTCGGACGTGCGGCGGACGATGCGGTCGGCGCTGGGCCAGAACTGCAGCAGGACGTGCTCGTCGGGTTCGTCCGTGGTGTCGGCCTCGGCCATGCCCCGGACGCAGTACCGCGCCCGGTAGTTGCCCGGCGGCAGGTTGATCGGCTCGGTGGTGTCCTGGAAGGCGGACAGCACGAGGTCGTCCGCCGCGCCGGCGAAGGGCACCTCGACGACCTCGTCCCAGATCTCGCCCAGAGGCGGTTCGGCCTCGTGCAGCTCGATCGTCACGTGCACATCGCCGGTGTGCGTACCGGTGACCATGGACAACGCGCCCGGCACCGCGGCGCCGCACAACCCGTTCACCTGACCTCGCATGCCCACACCCGGGTCGGCCTCGTGGTCGGCCGACTCGCTGTGCAGGTTGAGAAACCGGTAGTGCACGAAAATCGAGGTGTCGAGCAGGATCATCGGGTCTCCGAGGGTCGCGGTCCGGCCGCTTCCCATCGGCACCCGGGCGGCAACGGTGAGGCTTTCGCGTCAGCGGGTGCGGTGACCGGCCGATCGCAGGGCCGGCGAAGAAGCGGTGAGCTCGGCGGATCACAATCCCGGCAAATAGGTCGCGGCCTGTCGGTTATCGGTCGTGATCTCCCGTGGAGAAGGGCTACGCGGTTGTGCCTAGATGGCTAGACTTCGATGCCACACGGCGTCCGCGGGGGTGTGCATGACGACGGCTGAGAATGGTTTTGGCTCGGGTGGGATTCTGGATCCCGAGGGTGCGATGGCCGATATGCAGGCCTGGAAGGGCCGCATCGACCGGCTGGCCGCCGACACTCAGACGATGAGTCACCAGGTCGGGCAGCTGCGGGTGACGGCCAGCGACAACGACGACCTGGTCGACGTGACCATTGACTCGTCGGGTGCACTGACCGACATTCAGTTCACGCAGCGGGTGCTGCGGATGGCGCCGGAGGATGTGACGCGCGCCGTGCTGGAGGCGGCGGGCGCCGCCCGGCTCAAGGCCGCCGAGCGGGTGCAGGAGGTCATCGCGGAGACCATGGGCCCGCAGTCCCAGTCGGGCCGGGCCATCGCCGAGCGCATGGCGAGCAGGCTGCGGGGCGCGGACGGGGCGGGTTCCGACGCCGACTATCGGGTGTAGGGGTTGCGTTGAGTGACGGTTTCATTGTCGACCCGGCGCAGCTGCGGTCGCACGCGGCCGCGGTCGAGCAGGTCAAGGGCCAGTTCGCCGCGGTCAAGGGCGCCAGTGCGCACATCGCGCAGGACGACGCGGCGTACGGGCTGTTGTGCGGGTGGATCGCCGGCATCCTGGAGGGCCGGCACCGCCGGCAGGACGAGCTGATCGCGTACGTGGAGGAGAACCTGACCCTGCTGTCCGACGCGCTGCGGGCCACCGCGGCCGAGTACGAGCAGGTCGACAAGGCGGCCGCGGACCGGATCCGCCGCTCGGGCGGGGGTCTGTAGATGACGGACGGTTCCCTGGTCGCTCCGGTCGTCTCCACCAGGCAGGCCTGGACCGGGTCGTCGCTGGCCGACGGGTTCGAGGGCCTGGTCGGCGCGATCAACAGCGGCAGCTGGGTCGACGGCGCGCTGGCCGGTGGTTCGTTCGCCGTCGACGTCGCCGCGTCCGTGATGGACCCGTTCAGCGCCCTGCTGGCCAACGGCCTCGGCTGGGCGATGGAGCACTTCGAGCCTCTGCGGGAGATGCTCGACAAGCTCACCGGCATCCCGGACGCCGTCGCCTCGCACGCCGCGACGTGGGAGAACATGGCCGGGCACCTGCAGGGCATGGCCAACGACCTGCAGGCGAAACTCGGGTACGACCTGACCGACTGGGGCGGTGACGCCGCCGAGTCGTACGTCGCGATGATGGCCAACAACGTCGACGCCATCGGCGGCCTCTCGGTGATCTCCACCGCGATGGCGGCCGCGACCCAGGCCGCGGGCAACCTGGTGCAGTTCACCCGCGACATCGTGCGCGACCTGATCGCCGACCTGGTTGCCCGGGTCATCGTGTGGGCGGCCGAGGCGATCTTCATCGTCACCATCCCGGTCGTGGCGTCGCAGATCGCGGCGGCCGTGGTCAAGTGGGCCGGCCGGATCCTGTCGTACACCTCCGCACTGATCAGCAGCCTGACCAACCTGTCCCGACTGCTGAACGGCTGATCGGCGATGACCGGACGACCACGCGGCGGGGGCGGCGGTAGCGGCGGCAGCGGCGGTGACGGGGGCGGCGGCACGCCCCGCCAGCCGGGTGACGGCGACGGCGGGTCGACGCCGAGGCGCAGGGGCGGCGCCGGAGCGAGCAACGTCTCCGACGCCCAGACCACCACCCACGAGGCCGCGCAGGCCGGCCGGCCCACCTCGGCCGGTGGCCGGTCGCCGCAGCGGGCGCTGCCGCCCGGCCGCACCACGCGGACCCTCGCGCAGGTGCGCAACACCCGTGACCGGCAGACCC
>NZ_JBFAZH010000999.1:0-2870 GCF_040681735.1 Actinoplanes sp. NPDC051633
CTGGTGGCGCGCGGTGATCTCGACCTGGCCGTGCAGACCAGCGGCCACATCTGGGACTTCGCCGCGACGTCACTGATCATCACCGAGGCGGGCGGCCACTACAGCACGCTGGACGGCAGCACCCGCCCCGGCCGCGGCGTCTCGGTCTACGCCTCCACCACCGAGGTGCGCGACCGGGCCCTGACCCTGCTCCGCTCCTGACGTCCCTAGGGAGCGGCGTCGGCTCTCATGAAGATCACCAGGGCGGCCGCCGCGCCGATGGACATCACCACGCCGACGATTCCGAAGACCCGGCCCAGCAGGTTCGCCGACAGGCCCGGGGTGCGGTCGCCGCGCAGGCTCAGGACGACCGCGATGACGCCGAGCAGGCCGCCGAAGATGCAGAAGGACGTGGGCAGGCTGAGCAGGCCCAGGATCAGGGCGCCCCGGCCCGTGCGGCCGGTTGCGGCGGGAGGCGCCACCGCGGCCGGGGGTAGCCAGGCGTACTCCGGCGGCAGGTCGCGGAGCTGGGCGAGCAGTTCGGACGCATACGTCGCCCCGCCGACCGCGGCGATCCGGTGGTCGTAGTCGCCGATCGGCACGTCACCCTGCTCCAGCGCACGGTTGAGCAGTCCGATGACCTCGGTACGGTCGTCGCTGGCCACCCGTGCGTCTCTCATCGGCGCGAAGATATCGCCGCCACCGCCCCCGCGACCGGCGAACGCCGAGATTCACGCGGAGCGTGCTGACGCCGTAGCTCAGTCGGGCGGGCCGGCCGGAGCCTCCTCGGGCGTACCCGGATCGCCCTGCTCCTCGCTCTGGTTCGCCCCCGCATAGCCGAGGTCGGCGCCGAGATCCGGGCTCGGCTCGCCCATCGAGTCCGGGTTCATCGACCCGGCGTCGGCGGCGCTGGACACATCGTCGTCGGGATCGGTACCGCTGGGATCAGTCATGCGAGCCCGATACCCGTTCGAGCGGGAATCTCACGGGCAATGCCGGGGGTATGGACGACACACACGCGCTGGTGGTCGGCGCGACCAGCGAGATCGGGCAGGCGATCGCCGGTGAGCTGGCTGGGCATGTCGGTGAGCCTGTGGGGCCGTGACCCGGATCGGCTCGAGGCGGCGGCCGGCCGGTGCGCCGACGCCTTCACCGACACGGTCGACGTCACCGACGCCGGGGCCGTCGACCGGGCGGTCGGCGAGCTACGCCGGCGGGGTCGCCTGCGCGTCGTGGTGTGGGCCGCCGGCCTCTTCGACTGGGCGCCCGCCGACCGCGCCGACCCGGCGACCTGGACCCGGCTGCTCGACGTGAACCTGACCGCCGCCGCCAGCCTCACCGCCCGGGTGCTGCCCGCGCTGATCGACGCCGCCCCCAGCTCGCTGCTGTACATCGGCTCCGGCGCCGCCCACCAGGCCTTCCCCGGCAACGCCGCCTACGTGGCCGGCAAGCACGGGCTGGCCGGGCTGGCCGAGGCGGTGTTCC
The DNA here is from genome assembly GCF_040681735.1 of Actinoplanes sp. NPDC051633. NCBI lineage: Bacteria > Bacillati > Actinomycetota > Actinomycetes > Micromonosporales > Micromonosporaceae > Actinoplanes > Actinoplanes sp. NPDC051633. The sequence goes on from NZ_JBFAZH010000999.1 coordinate 1,465, forward strand.
TCGACGTGCGCGACCGCGACGTCAAGGTCAGCCTGATCTCGCCCGGGCTGGTCGCCGCCGGCGCGGGCCTGCAGTCGCCGGCGGGCCGGCAACGGCCGGATGAGCTGCTCACCCCGGCGGACGTTGCGGCGGCGGCCCGGTTCGTCGTCACCTTCCCGGTGCGCGGCTGCCCGACGCAGATCCGGCTGCAGCCGCAGCGCTCGCCGGACTGATCGCACCCGCCGAACTACGGCGCGTGCAGGACGATCATGGTCCAGGCGCCGACGTGCAGGCGGTCGCCGTCGGCGAGGGGCCGGCTGCGCCCGGGGTCCAGCGGCTGCGGATCGTCGTTCACGTACGTGCCGTTGGTGGAGCCCATGTCGGCGACCAGCCACACCCCGCCGAGATCCTGGGTCAGCAACGCATGACTGTGCGACACCCCCGGGTCGTCCGCCAGGTCGAGCTCCGGATCGGTGCCCTTCGACGAGCTCTTGCGGCCGATCCGCACCTGCGGCGGCGTCAGCGGCACCTCCACGGCGACCGCCGACGCCGGGAAGACGAGGCCCTCGACGGCGTTCGCGTCGTACCACTCCTTGTCCGCGACGATCGTCACGGTCCACTCACCCGCCGGCGCGGCCACCGGCGGCGGTGACAGCACCGGGACCCGGCCGGTGTTCGAGTCGTAGCCGCAGTTCTCACAGAACCGGCCCGGGCCGAGCGGCGGCGTGCCGCAGTGCGGGCAGGGCGGCGTCGACGTCGGCTGCGGGATCGCGACGGTCGTGCTCATCCGCACCCCGCAGACGTCGCAGAAGTCGTCCGTGGCGGACTCGTGCCCCCGTGGACAGGTCACGACGAGGACCGTCCGACCCGCACCGTCTTGGTCGACCGGGTGTCGAGTGCCATCTCGTCGGCCGCGTCCACCCGGCGGCGCAGCCGGACCGTGCCCGTCACCGGGTCGTCGATGTCCACCACCGTCTGCAGCAGCTCGGTAGTGGCGCTGTTGCCGCTCTCGTGGGCCAGCTGCGCGGCGCGGCCCAGCTTCACCGTGGCCGTACGCTCGTCGCCGGCCTTGCGCGCCTCCAGCCCAGCCTGGATCGCGTCGGCCAGCTCGGCCTGGCCGGTGTAGTGGGCGACCTGCCGGTTGATCCGGGTGGACAGCGCGGTGTCGTCGGTCCACACCGCGCGCACCAGGCACTGGGCCTGCACGTCCATGCCCTCGAGCACGGACACCCGCGCGGCCAGCATCTCGTCGCCGGCCGCGCCCGGGGTGACGTCGACGCAGATGTGGTAGTCGCGGCTCTCGTTGCCCCAGGCGCCCAGCGGGTAGCGACCGGCGCGCGGGCCGTCGTCGATGCGTTTCCCGGTCAGGTCGCTGACCGTGGGCTCGACCTGCTTCACGTACCTGATCGTGGTGTTGACCGGGGTCC
>NZ_JBFAZH010001000.1:0-2868 GCF_040681735.1 Actinoplanes sp. NPDC051633
GGCGGCGCTCAACAAGATCCAGGACAAGATCAAGTTCAAGAGCCTGCTCTTCGACGACCACGTCGGCAAGGTGTCGCTGGTCGGCGCGGGCATGCGCTCGCACCCCGGCGTGGCCGCGTCGTTCTTCGCCTGCATCGGCGCTGCCGGGGTCAACATCGAGATGATCTCCACCTCCGAGATCCGGGTCTCCGTGGTGTGCCGCGACAGCGACCTCGACACCGCCGTGCGCGCGGTCCACGAGCAGTTCGAGCTCGGCGGCGACGAGCAGGCGGTGGTCTACGCCGGCACCGGGCGGTAATGGCGAACCAGCCCGCGCTCGCCGTCGTCGGAGCCACCGGCTCCGTCGGCACCGTCATGCGCGAGTTGCTGTCGTCGCGGCGCGACGTGTGGGGCGAGATCCGGCTGATCGCTTCGGCGCGCTCGGCGGGCCGGTCGCTGCCCTGCCGGGGCCGCGACCTCCCGGTGTACGAGTTGACGGCCGACGTCTTCGACGGCATCGACGTGGCGATGTTCGACGTGCCCGACGACGTGTCGCTCGAGTGGGCGCCGGTGGCCGTCAGCCGCGGGGCGACCGTGGTGGACAACTCCGCGGCGTTCCGGATGCACAAGGACGTCCCACTGGTCGTGCCCGAGGTCAACCGCGACGCGATGCGGCGGCGTCCGCGCGGCATCATCAGCAACGCCAACTGCACCACGATGGCGATGATCATGGCGATCGCGCCGCTGCACCACGAGTACGGGCTGCGTGAGCTGGTGCTGGCGTCGTACCAGGCGGTGTCCGGGGCCGGTCAGATCGGGGTGGACACCCTGCACGACCAGCTCACCAAGGTGGCCGGCGACCGGATGCTGGGGTCGCGGCCGGGCAACGTACGCCAGGCGGTCGGCGACGACCTCGGGCCGTTCTCGGCGCCGGTCGCGCTCAACGTCGTGCCGTGGTCGGGTGCGCTGGCCGAGAACGGCTGGTCGTCCGAGGAGCTCAAGATGCGCAACGAGTCGCGCAAGATCCTCGGGCTGCCCGACCTGAAGGTGTCGGCGACCTGCGTCCGCGTTCCCGTGGTCACCGGGCACTCGATCGCGGTGCACGCGGTCTTCGGCTCCGAGCTGACGGCCGAGGGCGCGCGGAAGGTCCTGCGCAACGCCCCGGGCGTGATCCTGGTCGACGATCCGGCGGCGGGCGAGTTCCCGATGCCGATCGACGCGGTCGGCACCGACCCGTCATGGGTGGGCCGCATCCGCCGGGCGATGGACGACCCGCGGGCCCTCGACCTCTTCATCACCGGCGACAACATGCGCAAGGGCGCGGCCCTCAACACCGTCCAGATCGCCGAGCTCCTGGCCGCCGAGTTCGCCAAGGGGTGACCGTGCCGTCTGGAGCAGGCCGGACGTGGAACACGCCTGGGTGGCGCGCATCGAGGACGCCACACTCTTCGTGCACGAGCTCGACCCGGCCGGCTTCACCGTGATCGACGAGATCGCCGGCTACTGGGTCAGCGGGCAGGACGCGACCGTGACCGCGGTTCGCCGCGTGCACGACGGCTTCGCCGCCTTCGCCGAGCACGACGTGGAGCTGCGCCTGGCCTGCTCGCTGTGGCCGTACATGGACGCGGTGGTCGCGGCCGGCGGCGAGTTCAGCGGCATCCGCATGCGCAACGCGCGCCCGGCCGAGCCGGGCCCGACAAGCACACAGCGATAGCCACGGCTATTGAAGGCCCAGGGCGGCGGCCAGGACCGGGTCGGTGGCGAGCTTCGCGCAGGGGCCCACGACCTGCAGCTGCGTGTTCGCGGGTGTGCCGCGCAGGAGGACACCGCCGCGGGCTTCGACGCCGCCCAGCAGGACCGGCGGGCCCGCCGGCGTGGTCGCGGCCGGCTGGACCTTGCCCGGGAACGGCGGCACGTTGTCGATCCACGAGGACAGGTTCCACGGCGCGTCCGGCATCTGCTGCCACGCCGTGACCACGGACGGGTCGGTCGAATAGGTGGAGCGCGGCGGAAGAAGCTTCACCGTCGCCACGACGCGGGACAGGCCCGCCGAGGAGCATGCCGTGCGGTCGACGGCACGCACCAGTTCACTATCGTCGAACTCGCGGGCGGCGCCGTCCCGGCCGTCCCGGAGGGCCTCGGCCGCGCTGTCCAACCGCCAGTCCACCTCGCGCAGCGCCTCGTCGGGACCCACCGGGCCGGTGACGCGCCGCGACGTATCCCAGCCGTCACCCGGCACGGCACGGTCGCGGCGGAGAGCGGCGAGCGCGGCCGGCGGATCGACCGAACCGGCCTCGGGCGGGGCGGGAGCCTCGGCGACCGACAGGCAGGCGCTGGTCAAGGTCGTGCCGACCGACGAGACGACGATGGTCGCCCTGCTGTTCAGCGCGTGTACGCGGTCCTTCTGGTCCTTGAAGGTCGCGTGCACGCCGAGCAGCCGCACGTCGTCGCCCGAGTGGCCGTCGCCGGGCTCGAGGGCGCCCAGCGCGGCCCTCATCGCCTCGCGCACCCTGTCGGACGCCGCGGGAACGCCGGGCGGATCCGTGGGGGACGCCGAGGCCCGCAGCGGGTCCGCCGGATCGGAGGTCGGGGCGACCCACGACACCCGTACGGTCTGGCCGTCGCCGTTCGCGCACGGGCTTCGCCGGACGTCCAGCAGGGACAGTCCCGCGTCGCCCCAGCCGCCGGCGGTGACCAGGGCGTCGTGCACCCGCAGCAGATCGGCCAGGCCCTTCGCCGGGTCGACCGGCTTCTCGCCGCTCCCGCAGCCGGACATGGCAGCGGGGGGGGGCCGGCGGGACACAGCGGCCGCCCCCCGCCCTGGGGAGCGCAACGATTGATAGGTGTGGGTGACAAAGCGGGGGCGGGTTCAGCGGACGGGTGACGCCG
>NZ_JBFAZH010001001.1:0-2867 GCF_040681735.1 Actinoplanes sp. NPDC051633
CGACGGGACGTGGGCCGTTGTTGAGCACGTAGCTGACCACGGCCGGTGAAACGCCGGCGGCGCGCGCCACATCCGATCGAGTCACCGCCACCCGCGGACCTCCCCGTCGCCGCCGGGTGTCATGCGCCCGTTACGACCTGTCCCTCGGCGGACTCGAGTCCGATGTCCGCCGGAGAAGGATACGACGACTGCGCACCGGGGCTCTGAACCGCGAACGTGCCCGCCCGTACCCCGAACGTCACCGCGTCCTCGAGGCCCGTACCCGCCGCCAGCCGCACCGCCAGGGCCCCGACGAAGGCGTCACCGGCGCCGGTGGTGTCGACCACGGCGGACGGAACCGGCGCCGGCACGTGGCCGACCCGGTCCGCGTCCCCCCAGCAGGCACCCTCGGCGCCCACCGTGACCACCACCGATCGGGTCCGATGCCGCAGGTCCTCGACCGCCCGCAGGGCGGCGGCCGCGCCGCGCACCTCCCAGCCGAGCAGGCCGCTGGCCTCGGCCTCGTTGACCACCAGCGGATCGCACTGCGCCAGCAGCTCCGGGGCCACCGGCTGGTACGGCGCCAGGTTGAGGATCACCCGGGCGCCGGCTCCCGCGGCGGCGGTGATGGCCGCGGTGATGATCTCGGGCAGCACCTCGGCCTGGGCCACCATCGTGGCCGCCCCGGTCTCGGCGATGATCCGGCCGACCGTGCGGGTCACCCGCTCGGCGGTGAGGGCGAAGTTGGTACCCGGCACGACGGTGATCGAGTTCTCCCCCGAGTCGTACACCAGAACCAGTGCCAGCCCGGTGCGGCCGCGACTGATGATCTCGACGTTCGTGGCGTCGACGCCCTCCGAGCGCAGCTCACGGATGAGCTGCGCACCGTCGGCGTCGTCACCGACCGAGCCGACGAAGCTGACGTCCGCGCGCATGCGGGCCATCGCCACCGCCTGGTTGGCGCCCTTGCCGCCGGGCTGCTGAAGCAGCCCGCTGGCCAGCACCGTCTCGCCGGGGCCGGCCGGCACCGGCACCCGGACGATGTAGTCCTGGTTGGCCGAGCCGACGACGATGATTCCCCCAGTGCCAGGACCGTTGCTCACTTCTCTCCACTCCAGATCGATAGCCGTCCGAAAAACCGCTGAAGCAGGAACATGCTGACGGCGGGAACCAGCGTGAGCACGATGGTTCCGGCGAAGTTCTGTCCGTAGTCCGCGGCGTGCTCGCCGAAGGTACCGGCGAGCGCGACCGGGGCGAGCTGCAGCCGGTTGTCGCTGATGAGCAGCAGCGGCCACAGGAAGGCGGTCCACTGGCCCAGGAAGATCAGCAATGCCGAGTTGGTCAGCGCGGGACCGCTCAGTCGCAGGTAGAGCGAGAACAGGATGCGCGGCTCGGAGGCGCCGTCGATCATCGCGGCTTCCCGGTACGAGTCCGGGATGCCGAGGAAGTACTGCCGCAGGTTGAAGATGGCCAGCCCGTTCCCGATGCCCGGCAGGATCAGGCCGATCGTCGAGTTGCCCAGGCCCCAGTCGGTGAACTGCTGGGCCAGCGGGATGGCGATCGCCTCGAACGGCACCATGAAGCTGATCACGATGACCGCGAAGATGAGGTTGCGGCCGGGGAACCGGAAGACCGCCAGGGCGTACGCGGCCATCGCCGACATGACGACGCCGAGCAGCACCGAGGCGATGCAGACGACGAACGAGTTCAGCAGCGCCCTCGCGAAGCCCGAGTCGACCAGCAGCCGGATGTAGTTGTCCAGCGTCCACTCGGTCGGTATGACCAGGCGCCAGCTGAGCGGTGACATCGTGGTGAGGATCTCGAGGGTCGGCCGGAAGGAGCCGATCAGGATCCACAGTGCGGGCAGGACGAACACCATGCCGAGCACGACGGCCAGCACCGTCAGGACCACGCGGCCGGGGGTCATGCGCTTGCGGCGCACGGGCGCTCCCGGCGCCGGCTCGGCGCCGGCCGGACGGGCGGCGACCTCGGCGGCGTGCGGAGTGACGGTCATCGCGGCGTCCTCTCCTCGCGCAGCAGCCGGAACTGCAGCAGGACGAAGAAGATCATGATCAGGGTGAGGATGACGACCTCGGCCGCGCCGAGATTGCGGCTCCCGTATCCGTACGTCGTCCGGTACGCGTCGAACATCAGCAGCGTGGTGCTCGCTTGTGGACCACCCTGGGTGAGCAGCTGCACCGGTACGAACAGCACGAAGTTGGCGACCGTGTCGGCGACCAGCACGAACAACAGCGGGCGCTTGAGCATCGGGATGGTGATGCTGAAGAAGGTCCGGATCGGGCCGGCCCGGTCGACCTTCGCCGCGTCGTACAACTCCTCCGGGATCGCCTGCAGGCCGGAGATGAGGAACATCATCCAGTAGCCGATGCCGATCCAGCTGGCCAGCACGATGATGCAGGCCAGCGCCTGGTCCGGCGAGGTGAGGAACGGCTGGGGGTTGCCGCCGACAGCGCTGATGATCGCGTTGACCGGGCCGTCCGGGTTGAGCGCCGCGCCCCACGCGATGGCCGAGCCGACGATCGGCACGGTCACCGGCACGAAGACCAGGGTGCGCCAGACGCCGACCAGCGGCAGCCGCTGCACGAACAGGACCGCGACCATCAGGGCGAGGGCGATCTGCAGCGGGTTGATGATGGCGTTGAAGACCAGGGTACGGACGATGGTGTCCACAAAGGCCGGATCGCCGAACAGGGACCGGTAGTTGCCGAACCCGGCGAACGTGGCCTCGATGATGCCGCCCGGGAACGCCTTGTAGAGGCTGTCCACGACGGCGCCGACGGTCGGCACCACCCGCAGGACGACCAGCGCGGCGACCGCCGGGGCGAGGAACACCACGGCCCAGAGGATCTCGTGCCGGCGACCGGCCC
>NZ_JBFAZH010001002.1:0-2866 GCF_040681735.1 Actinoplanes sp. NPDC051633
CCGGTAGACGGCCGCGTCGCGGATCGGCCCGTTCGGGCCGAGGCCGAAGAACGCGTGCACGATGTACTTGTTCCCGATGATCGCGGCATCGTCGAGGACCCGTTTCCAGGCGTCGGCGTTCCACGGCTGTGGGATGCCGGCGTGCCCGGAGGTGGCCCGCAGACCGGCCGCGTCCAGCGCGGCCCGGAACTGCGCCGGGGTGCGCCCGACGGTCCCGGCGTGCTCGACCCGGGTGTATCCGATCTCGGCGAGCTCCTCGAGGCTGCCCTCGAGGTCGATGCCGAGCTGGTCGCGCAGTGTGTACAGCTGCACGCTGATCTTGTCGCGCGGCACCCGGCCGCTGCTCCCGCTGGCCGAAGCAGGCGTCGAGAGCGCGGTGGAACCGGCAATGGTGGCGGCGCCCGCGGCTCCCGCGGCACCTAGTAGTTGTCGTCGACTGACGTTGGACATGAAGCAGCGCCTCCCGCATTGGAGCATCCCCATGTGTCGATGGGCACGTTACCGGGAAGTTACGCTCGTCACGAGTCAAAGATTCGTCAGATCATGCAAAAGTTAAGTCGCGGTAAGCATTACTAATCGGGACGGTCTACAGCGGAACGAGACGAGCCGCCAGGGCGACCGTCATCAGATCGCCGTCCCGCAGGCGCTGCGCGGCGTCTCTCTCACCGAGACCCTCGAGGCGGTGGGCGGCGGTCGCGATCAGCTCGGACTCGCCGTCCAGCAGGCGCCGGGCCAGCCGGGCCTGGAACGGGCTCAGCTCGGCGAAGGCGCACCGGTCGAGGGCCAGGATGGTCTCCGCGTCCAGGGTGCCCGCCAGCGCCCGCTCGGTGACGATCCTGAGCAGCCAGGACGGCCACCAGCCGTACTTGCCGATCAGGAAGCCGGATTGGATGGCCTGGCCGGGGCTCTGCCCGCCCTCGATGAGCCGGAGGGTGAGCGGGATGTCGAAATACTCCAGCCGCAGCGCGGTGACGAACAGCCGCAGCAGCGGCATGGTGCCCACGATCGGCTCCGCCGCCGCGGCCGCGGCGGCGTACTGGCCGTGCACCGCCAGATTGAGCGCCGCCACCTCGGCGATGGACGCGTCGGAGGTGGCCCGCTCGGCGAACCGGCGCAGCGTGTCGGCCAGCCGCTCGGCGGCGCCGTGCGCCCACGCCTCCAGCTCCTTACTCTGCGGCCGGTTCAGCCAGCGCACCGCCACGTCGGTGGCGAGCCGGGCCTCCTGCCGCAGCAGCGGGGCGGTGATGCGCCGGACCAGCAGGTCGCCGAGGCCGTCCACGAGCATGGCCTCGTCGAACCGCTCGGAGGCCTCCTCGAACTGGGCCCACCACCGCTCGTCGTGGTCTGTCGTGGCGATCTCCACCCGTCCAGAGTGTCGCACGATCTGCCCGTACGGGCCTGTTTCACCAGGTTCATCGGGTCGAGCATGCCCTGCTTGACCAGGGCGCGGCTGAGCGGGCGGGTCAGCTCGGCCAGACGGACCCGGCCCGGCTCGCCCAGCACCTCGTAGGCCGGCTCGGCCAGCCGGTCGGTGGTCGCCTCCACGTCGGCCCGCAGCGCGACGCCGGCCTCGCTCAGCCCGTCGCCCTCGAGCAGGCCGCGTGCTCGCAGCCCCTCGGCGGTCGCCTCCCAGGCGTCGTCGCGCCAGCCGCGCGTGGGCTGCAGGAACTCGCGCGGCGCCTGCCCGCTGGCGACGTGCAGGATGATCGACTCCAGGCCACCGAGACCGGCCGTCAGCAGCGCGCTGACGTGCCCGTCGCCGCGGAACTCCCGCAGCAGGTTCTGCGCGTGGAACAGCTGCAGGTGCGGCTCGTCCGGCCAGGGCAGTGCGGTGTGCGCGGCGAACAGCGGGCGGCCCTGCGGGATCTCACATGCCGACTCGGCCGCCCGCCGGGCCAGCGCCGCCGCCTCGGCGACCTCCGGCGACGACACCGCCTCGCCCAGGCCGCGGCGCAGCGCCGCGTCGGCCGCCGCCATCCGCGCGGCCAGCACGGCGGCCGGCGTGGTGCGCTCCCACACGCCCGGCAGCGCCCGGCGGACCAGGCGCGGGTTGAAGCCGTAGAAGGTCGCGATCACCGGCCCGGGCCCGGTCGCCCCGAACACGCCGCCCCGGGAGGCGAAGTAGCCCTCCATCGCGTTGAGCCCGAGCGCCGCGAACCGCTCGAAGGCCTCGGGCGCGAAGTAGATCATCGCGTGGATGGGCTCGGTGACCCGCCAGGCCAGCCGGGAAGACGATTCCACTAATCCTCCACGAACAGCGTCGTCTCTTCGGCGCCGGCGATCCCCGCGCCATGAGCTGGGGGTATCAGATCACGGGCGCGGGCGAAGCGCCGACCGGACCGCCGGGTCACCTCGACCGTCGCCATCTGCACGGGCATCGGCGGCGGCTTGAACGGGCCGGTGCCCCAGCGCACCCAGATCGCGATGCGGCCCGCCTCGGCCTCGGCGAGCAGCTTGTCGACCGTACGCCGCCGGTCGGTGTGGTCGATCTCGACCACCAGCGGCGCCCCGTCGGTGCGCGCGAACGCCAGGTCGACGACCGAGTGCTGCCGGTCCAGCGGCGGCGGCAGCATCAGCACGCTGGGCGCGCGGCGGTAGACCCGCCAGCCCTGGCTCGTGCCCCACTCCGCGACGGTGTCTGCGACCCGTGCGGTCACCTCGTCGGTGGTCAGGTCCGCGAAGATCAACTGGTCGAGCCACGCGGTCAGCGCATCCGCCTCCATGGCCGCAGATGCTAACCGGCCGCTACGACAACCTTGCTCTGCGCCTTCAGCAGGGCCGAGAGCCGGTCCGGCGGCATCGGCCGCGCCAGGTGATAGCCCTGGCCCAGGGTGTAGCCGAGCTCGCACAGCTTGGCGACCTGCTG
>NZ_JBFAZH010001003.1:0-2859 GCF_040681735.1 Actinoplanes sp. NPDC051633
GCCACCGCGATCGCGACGACCGCCGCGGGAGCCAGGACCTTGCGAACGTGCTGCATGTGGCCACCTCGGGACGATTCGATCGGCGCTCGGGCGCAACGTACCGAATGATCGACGTCAATGCACCTCCACCTACGAATGGCGGCTTTCGACTGATGCTGCAAAAGATAAGGCTGTCGATGCGAAAGTCTGGACGGGCGATCACGAACTTCATAACGTAAGCACCACTGCAGGAATGTTCGAGCAGGTGTCCAAGCCCTTTTCCCCGGAGGGTCTGCTCGAGCACGCCTGTGCCACAGCAATCCCCGGCTGCGGCGCGGCGGCACGCGCCCCCGCCTGGCAATCCCCAGTCAGGAAGGGACCACCGTGTACCACAGAAACAGGCTCCATCGATCCATCGCCTTATCGACCTCCGCCCTCCTCCTCTGCACCATCGCCGGCGTCACCGCCGGCCCGGCGGCCGCGGTCATCAACCCGGCCGACTTCCAGCAGGTCACCCTCGCCAAGGGCGTCGCCGAGACCGGCGAGCCGATGAGTCTCGCGGTGCTGCCCGACCGTTCGGTGCTGCACACCGCCCGCAACGGGACGCTGCGCCGCACCGACGCGGCCGGCAACACCGCCGTGATCGCGACGATCCCGGTCTACACCCACGACGAAGAGGGCCTGCAAGGCGTGGCCGTCGACCCCGGCTTCGCCACCAACCGGCGCATCTACCTGTTCTACGCGCCGCCGCTGAACACCCCGGCGGGCGACGCCCCGGCCACCGGCACGGCCGCGACCTGGGCCACCTGGGCGGGCGTCAACCGGCTGTCCCGCTTCACGCTCAACGCCGACTTCACCGTCAACATGGCGAGTCAGGTCAACGTGCTCGACGTCCCGACGGACCGGGGCATGTGCTGCCACGTCGGCGGCGACATGGACTGGGACGCCGCCGGCAACCTCTACCTCTCGACCGGCGACGACTCCAACCCGTTCGACTCGGCCGGCTACTCCCCGATCGACGAGCGCACCAACCGCAATCCCGTCTACGACGCGCAGCGCAGCGCCGCCAACACCAACGACCTGCGGGGCAAGATCCTGCGCATCAAACCGAACGACAACGGCACGTACGCGATCCCGGCGGGCAACCTCTTCGCGCCCGGCACGGCGAACACCAGGCCCGAGATCTATGCGATGGGCTTCCGCAACCCGTTCCGGATCAGCGTCGACAAGGCCACCGGCGCCGTCTACGTCGGTGACTACGGCCCGGATGCGGGCACCTCGTCGGCGACCCGAGGCCCGTCCGGGCAGGTCGAGTTCAACCGGGTGACCAGCCCGGGCAACTACGGCTGGCCGTACTGCACCGGAACGAACACCAACGCCGAGACCTACAACGAGTGGGACTTCGCGACGGGGGCCGGCGGCGCCAAGTACAACTGCGCGGGCGGGCCGGCGAACAACTCGTTCCGCAACACCGGACTGTCCACGTTGCCCGCCGCCCGGCCCGCCTGGATCCGCTACGCCGGTGACGCGGGCTCGCCGCCCGAGTTCGGCGGCGGCTCGGAGTCGCCGATGGGCGGCCCCGTCTACCGATACAGCGCGAGCAACCCGTCGGCGACCAAGTTCCCGCAGGTCTTCGACGGGCAGTTCTTCGCCGGCGAGTTCGGCCGCGGCTGGATCAAGCCGATCGTGGTCAACGCCAACGGCACACCGGGCACGATCGACACCTTCCCGTGGAACGGCAAACAGGTCATGGACCTGGCGTTCGGCCCGGACGGCGCGCTCTACGTGCTCGACTACGGCACCGGCTACTTCAACGGCGACGCCAACTCGGCGCTCTACCGGTACGACTACGTGGCCGGCGGCAACCGCGCGCCGACCGCGGTGGCGAGCGCCAACCCGACCTCCGGCGCCGCGCCGCTGACCGTCACCTTCTCCTCGGCGGGCAGCAGCGACCCCGATGGCGGCGCGCTCACCTATGCGTGGGCCTTCGGCGACGGCACCACCTCGACAGCGGCCAACCCGACCAAGACGTACGCCACCACCGGCACCTTTACCGCGACGCTGACCGTGCGTGACCCGCAGGGCGCGACCGGCACGTCGAGCGTGAGCGTCAGCGTCGGCAACACCGCCCCGGCGGTCGTCATCAACGCACCGGCCTCCGGTCAGCTGGTCTCGTTCGGCGACACCGTCCCGTGGAGCGTGACGGTCACCGATCCCGAGGACGGGACGATCGACTGCTCGAAGGTGACCATGGCCTACGTCCTCGGCCACGATCAGCACGCGCACCAGATCACGTCGCAGACCGGCTGCTCCGGCTCGATCACCATCCCCGCCGACGGTGAGCACGACGACGCCGCGAACATCTTCCCGATCTTCGACGCGTCGTACACCGACAAGGGCGGGCTGACCACGCACGCGCAGAACCTTCTCGCGCCCCGCAAGCGGCAGGCCGAGCACTACCGGACCGCCTCGGGCGTCAGCCGGATCGGCAAGACGGCGGCCGAGGGCGGGCAGACCGTCGGCGATATCAACAACGGTGACTGGATCCAGTTCGACCCGTACAAGCTGAACAACGCCACCTCCTTCACCGCGCGGGTCTCGTCGGGCGGCGCCGGCGGCACGCTTCAGGTGCGGACGGGCTCGCCGACCGGAACGGTGATCGGCTCGGCCGCCGTGGCGCCGACCGGCTCGTGGGAGACGTTCGTCAACGTCACCGGCGCCGTCAGCGGAGCCCCGGCCGGCACGACGTCGCTCTACCTCACGTTCGCCGGCACCGGCACGGGCGCGCTGTTCGATGTGGACAGTTTCACGTTCGCGACCGGCGCGGGATTGCTGTCGCTGAACAGGCCGGCAACGGCCTCCAGCGCCGAGAGCGCCACC
>NZ_JBFAZH010001004.1:0-2857 GCF_040681735.1 Actinoplanes sp. NPDC051633
ATCGGGGCGTCATGGTGACGATGGGCCCGGGGGCGCAGATCGAGACCGCGCTGCTCGATTTCGGCAGTTCCAGTTTCTAGGACGAGGAGGGGGACATGTCCGCAACCACCGATCCCAGTTCGGCTCGGAGCTCGCCCTTCACGGGGACCGTCCTTCCGCGAGGCCGGGCGTTCTGGGTCGTCGACGGACGTGCGTATGACTTCACCGATTGGATGAAGCTGCACCCGGGCGGCGCCATGTGGTTCAGGCAGACCGAGGGCCGCGACATCAGCGCACTCCTGCACACGTACCACCGGGAGCCGGCTCGGCTGCAGAAGTTCCTCGCGAAGTACGAGATCGAGGAACTCGCCGGCCAGACCGTGCAACCCAGGATCGTTGTTCCGCCCCGAGCCAGCGACACGCCACCCCCACCACACCCCGATCCCCCACCGATCAGCGAAGGCGGCCTGCTTCCGAAGCTGGGCATCCCGCCGTTCCTGCTGGCGCCGGACTTCGATGCGCGCACGGACCTGCCGAAGCTCGACTACCGCGACCAGGGAAGCCTGCTCGCCGAGATCCGCACCAAGCTGAACGCCACGTTCTCCAAGCGGGACCTGAGGAGGTACGACCGCGCGTTCGACGTCGTGACCATGATCATCGGTGCCGCGCACGTTGCGGCGCTGGTGCTCCTGATCACCGATGTCCTGCCCGCGTGGGCATTCGTCCTCATCATGGTCGTGACGCGGACATCACTGGCGGGCTCGGGCCATTACCACCTGCACCGGAAATGGAAGGACCAGCGCCGTTACACCATGCCGATCGGCAAGGCGCTGTTCGACATCAACTACGTCGGCACGAGCCTCATCGGATCCGACGGGCACGTCCTGCTGCACCACCCCTATCTCGGCTCCGGCGCCGACGTGAAGAAGACATTCTTCGACGCCATGCTCCAGCTGCACCCGGCCCTGCGCATCCCGGGCTACACGCTCCACAAACTCGGCATCTGCCTCACGGGGCTGCCGTTCCGCGCCCGCGAGATCGCCAAGTTCGAGCGGCCCAGGTGGAAGGACTCCGGCAGTCCCGATGCGATCCGGACGGACTTCTGGGCCATCCGCGCGTGGATCGTGGTCGAGTTCGTCGCCTGCCTGCTGACGGGCCACATCCTGGCCTGGCTGGTGCAGTTCGTTATCAGCCTGTGGTTCAACACGTTCCTCGTCGTCGCGAGCCACGACTTCGAGGAGTCGACCGAGGACGAGCTCGCCGCTGTCGCCGAGCCGCTCCGCAACGACTGGGCGGCGCAGCAGATCGCCCTGAGCTACGACCTCACCATCGTGGGCAACCGCTGGATCGACCTGTTCCTCAGCGCCGGCCTCAGCCCGCACCGCGTCCACCACGTGTTGCCGTGGCAGGGCTCGGGATTCGCCAACCTGGCCAGTGAGCGAACGGTCAGGGAGGCGTGTGAGCAGGCCGGCATCGCCTGGGAACGTCCCCGGAACCTGATCTTCGATCGGTTCCCGGCCGTGATGAAGCACTACCTGCTCTGCCCCGCGAAGCCGTTGCCGCCGCCTCCGCCGCCCGGCTTCCACCCGGATTCCCCGCCGCCCCCAGTGGATCAGCACCCGGCGCGGTCCACGTCGACGGTCAGACAACAGGTCGGCACGCTCGTCCGCTACGCGGCCGACGGCTGGCGAGGGGTAGGCGTCTGACGACATGAAGCACCTAGAAGGAACGAGCCGCCGGACCGTGCTCGGCGCGGCCGTCGCGGCCGGCGCCGCGTCATTCGTCGTGCCGCCCACCGTGGTCGCGTCGACCCTTCCGTTCGCCTTCGCGGTGCATCGCTTCGCCGTCCGCGAGCTGCCGATGGAGATCTCGCCCTACTACACCACCGAGCCGGTTCCGGTGGACGACACCGAAGTGCACGACGCCGAAGGCGTGCGGATGTTCCTCAAGGACGACAAGCTCTACAACCACCCGGTGGCTCAGACCCAGTACGGTCTGGCGCTGCTGGAGAGCTTCCGGATCACCGGGAACAAGGCGTATCTGGACCGGGCCCGCAAGCATGCGCAGCGGTTGTGGGACACGCGGGTGGTGCGATCCGACGCCTGGTTCTACCCGTACCGATTCCCCTTCACCATGCACGGATTAGCTCCCGAGTACCGCACGCCGTGGTACTCGATGATGGCCCAGGGACGGGCACTGAGCTTCTTCATCCGGCTGTACCGGGTCACCGGCACCGAGAACTGGGCCGCCGCGGCACACCACACGTTCCACTCGTTCCTGCTCCCACCAGCCGTGGGCAAACCCTGGGGCGTGCACGTGGTCGACGATCATCTGGTCCTGGACGAGTATCCCGACCCGACGAGGATCCGCGGTGATCTCACGTACAACGGGCACAACTATTCCGCCTTCGGCCTCTACGACTACTGGGTCTGGACCAGGAACGCGGATGCCCTGCTGCTGTTGCAGGGGGCGATGACGACCACCCGTGACTGGAGCGCCCGCTACCGCAGACCCGGCTGGCGCAGCAGATACTGCCTCACCCACGGCGGCGACGCGCGGCGCTACCACGGCGTCCACATGCGGCAGCTCGCGCAGCTGTACGCGATCTCCGGGGACGGCTACTTCGCGCGGCTGGCGGACACCTACTACAACGACCACCCCCCGGGCCCGACACCCGGCACCGTGCGCCTGGCCGCCGGCCGGCACACCGGCCGCAAGTTCGACAGCACCGGGCTCGTCACCGCGAGGAAGACACTGCGGTTGAACGGGGTCAGCAGCGCACCGTCGTCCGGGCGGCAGAAGGTACCGCGGCAGCCAGGGATCTGGTACGGCATCAGTCTGAGGAAAAGACGACTTCATATAATATACCATGTGAGCT
>NZ_JBFAZH010001005.1:0-2856 GCF_040681735.1 Actinoplanes sp. NPDC051633
GGTCGCGGGCGTCGGCGACCAGCACCACGGCGCCGCGACCGGCCCGGACGGTGGCGGCGCACGCCTCGGCGATGCGGGCCGGCCAGTCCTCCCCCGGAAGGGCGCCCCAGACCGCCCGGGCGGGCCGGCCCTCGGCCAGCGCCCGCAGGAACGAGACGCCGGCGGTGTAGTCGGCCCACCCCGGCCCGGCCGCGGCAGGGCCGTCCGGCGCGACCGCGGGAGGGGCGTCCGGCTCGGCCGGTCTGCTCTCCGACTCGACCCGGGCGTGGCGCGGGGGGACGGCCAGCCGGAGCACATCGGAGAGGTTGCCCGCGTAACGGTCGGCGACCGCCCGCGCGAGCCGCGCCACCTCGGGGTCGAGCACCCGCTCGGCGGAGACCACCCGATCGAGGAAGGCCAGCCGCCCCTCGTGCTCGGACGCCTCGGCCCGCTCCAGCAGGAACCCGCCGACCAGCTGGCCGGCGAACCGCACCTTCACCCGCACCCCGGGCTGCGCCGCCTCGTCGTCGGTATCGGCCACCAGGTAGTCGAACGGCCGGTCGAGGTGCGCCAGTGGCAGGTCGACACAGACACGCGCGACCGGCAGCACCTCGGCCGCCATGCGCTGAGCCCGTGTCTTTGTCACGCGCTGATTCTTCCGGTCGCCTACGACAGTTTTCGGAGACGACGTGGGCGCAGCGAAAAGGGACGCCTCATTCGAGACGTCCCTTTCCGGGGCTGTGCTAGGCAGCGGCGTTCTTCAGGTCCTGGGCGCGGTCCGTGTTCTCCCAGAGCAGCTCCGGGAGCTCACGGCCGAAGTGCCCGTAGGCGGCCGTCTGCTGGTAGATCGGACGAAGCAGGTCGAGGTCGCGGATGATCGCGGCGGGGCGCAGGTCGAAGACGTCGGTGATCGCCTTCTCGATGCGCTCGACCGGCACGTTCTCGGTGCCGAAGGTCTCCACGAACAGGCTGACCGGGTGGGCCTTGCCGATCGCGTAGGCGACCTGCGTCTCGCACCGCTCGGCCAGGCCGGCGGCCACCACGTTCTTGGCCACCCAGCGCATTGCGTACGCCGCCGACCGGTCCACCTTGGACGGGTCCTTGCCGGAGAACGCGCCGCCGCCGTGGCGGGCGTAGCCGCCGTAGGTGTCCACGATGATCTTGCGGCCGGTGAGGCCGGCGTCGCCCATCGGGCCGCCGATCTCGAAGCGCCCGGTCGGGTTGACCAGCAGGCGGTAGCCCTCGGTGTCGATGCCGAGGCCCTCCAGCTCGGGCGCGATCACGTGCTCGCGGACGTCGGGCGTGAGCAGCGAATCCAGCGAGATGTCCGCGGCGTGCTGCGACGACACCACGACGGTGTCGAGACGCACCGGGCGCAGGCCGTCGTACTCGATGGTGACCTGCGTCTTGCCGTCCGGGCGCAGGTAGGGAATGGTGCCGTCCTTGCGGGTGGTCGACAGCCGCCGGGCCAGGCGGTGCGCCAGCGCGATCGGCAGCGGCATCAGCTCGGGCGTCTCCGAGCACGCGAAGCCGAACATCATGCCCTGGTCGCCGGCGCCCTGCGCGTCCAGCACGTGGTCCGAGTTGCCCTCACGCAGCTCGACGGCGCTGTCCACGCCCTGCGCGATGTCCGGCGACTGCGAGCCGATCGAGACGCTGACGCCGCAGGACGCGCCGTCGAAGCCCTTCTTGGACGAGTCGTAGCCGATGCCGAGGATGGTCTCGCGCACGATGCTCGGAATGTCCGCATACGCCTGAGTGGTCACCTCGCCGGCGACGTGCACCTGGCCGGTGGTGATCAGGGTCTCGACCGCGACGCGGCTGCGCGGGTCCTGACGCAGGAGTGCGTCGAGAATGCCGTCGCTGATCTGGTCAGCGATCTTGTCCGGGTGGCCTTCCGTGACCGACTCGGAGGTGAACAGGCGGCGTGCCACGGTGCTCCTCAGATTCGTCCAACAACTCGTTGCGCGGAAGTGTAGTCACCACTTCGCGGCGGGTGTCACGCCGTCCCAGCTCGGGTAAGGCGGCTCACCACCTGGTCCCAGACCGCGTCGGCCACCTCGTCCTTCGGCAGCTCACCCAGCTCGGCGTGCAGCCCGTCGGCGTCGATGAGGGTGACGGTGTTCGCGTCCGAGCCGAAGACCCGGTCGACACCCACCTCGTTAACGACGATCAGGTCGGCACGTTTCCGGCTGAGCTTGCCGCGTGCGTTCTCGATCGCGTCCGACGTCTCCGCGGCGAAGGCGACCAGCACCTGACCAGGGCGCTTGTTGGCGCCCAGCTCGGCGGCGATGTCCGGGTTGGTGACCAGTTCGATGATCGGTGCGGCCCCGCCGGGGACCTTCTTGATCTTGTGTACGGCCGCGGTGGCGGGCCGGAAATCGGCCGGGGCGGCGGCCATGACCACGGCATCCGCGCCCGCTGCCGCCTCGAGGGTCGCCTTGCGGAGCTCGTCGGTGGTGCCCACGCGGACCATGTCGGCGCCCGCCGGGTCGGGCAGTGTGACGTTCGCCGCGATCAGTGTGACGCGCGCCCCACGGGCCACCGCGGTCCGCGCGAACGCGTACCCCTGCTTGCCCGATGATCTGTTGCCCAGAAACCGCACCGGGTCGAGCGGCTCCCGCGTGCCGCCCGCCGTGACCACGACGTGCCGGCCCCGCAGGTCGGTGGCCCTGTTCGCCAGCGCGCGCCGGGCGATCTCGAAGATCTCCACCGGGTCGGGCAGCCGGCCCTTGCCGGTGTCCGCGCCGGTCAGCCGGCCGACCGCGGGCTCGATCACCAGGTGGCCACGGTCGCGCAGGGTGGCGACGTTCGCCCTGGTCGCCGGGTTCTCCCACATCTCGGTGTGCATCGCCGGCGCCCACACGATCGGGCAGG
>NZ_JBFAZH010001006.1:0-2853 GCF_040681735.1 Actinoplanes sp. NPDC051633
GCGTCGCCTCCAGCACGCCATCGTTTATGTCCGGTCGCCCGGGAACAGCCGAGCTCTTCGACGACCGGCGCGCATCGGTGATGACACGCTATGGCGGCAGCCATGCCGGCCTGGTCATGGGCCCGGCACCGAGCCGCCACATGCGCTGCAGGGCGGGTCACGGGGCAGCCATGCCGGCCCAGTCGCAAGCCGGGCATCGAGCGGCCACTTGCGCTGCACGGCGGGTCACGGCGGCAGCCATGCCGGCCTGGTCATGGGCCCGGCATCGAGCGGCCACTGACGCCGATCGTTCGCCGAGGTCGGCGGCCGAGCCCGCCAGCTAGTGGTAGCGGAGCCACCGATCACCGGGGCGCAAAGGTCGCTGAGCTACCACTCCCCGCACCCCGCAAGACAAATCGACCACAGTGGTAGCGGAGCCACCGATCACCCGGGCGGAAAAGTGGCTGAGCTACCACTCCCCGCACCCGCCGGACAAATCGACCACAGTGGTAGCGGAACCGCCGATCACCCGGGCGGAAAGGCCGCTGGGCTACCACTCCCCGCGCCGCCTCAGGACATATCGGCCGCAGTGGTAGCGGAGCCGCCTTTCCTGCGGTCGGATCGGCGGCTGGGCTACCACTATGTCGATCGCGCTCCCCGCATGGCCGCTCGGACCGATGCCGGGCGGCTACTGAACCGGCGGGACCGCCGGCGGAGCGGCCTCCGGGCTCGCCGACTGTGACGACCCGCGCGGGGTCGGTGGGCGGTGTCCATTTCAGATCCGGCCGACCCTGACGAACAGGCGGCGGTGGATCACGAACGCCACGACGGTCAAGGTCGCCAGGGCCGCCAGGAGCCACCCCGCGCCGACCCCGCTGACCAGGGCGGCCGCGCCCTCCTGCACGCGGGCGGAGGCGTTCACGATCGGATCCGTGCCGGACACCCGGCGGTCGGCGTTGACGCGCAGCTCGTAACCGCCGTACCACGCGACGTAAGCGCCGGTGACGATCAGCACCGCGCCGCCGAGCCGGGGCGCGACGGCGGACGCCCGCCGCAGCCGGCGCACGAGTGAGTGGTCGGCCAGCGCCACCGCCACCGCGGTCACGCCGATCACC
Organism: Actinoplanes sp. NPDC051633; assembly: GCF_040681735.1. Lineage (NCBI taxonomy): Bacteria > Bacillati > Actinomycetota > Actinomycetes > Micromonosporales > Micromonosporaceae > Actinoplanes > Actinoplanes sp. NPDC051633. The sequence goes on from NZ_JBFAZH010001006.1 coordinate 1,095, forward strand.
AGGCCCATGCCGGCCGCGTAGGCGACGAACGGCAGCAGGCCCTCGGTGATCGATCCGGCGCGCATCCCGGCCACCACGATGGCCAGGAACGGCCCGAGGGCGCAGCCGAGCGACGCGAGCGCGTACCCCATGCCGAACAGCACCATCGACGCGGCCGAGCCGGTCAGCCGGGGTGCTCGCACCACCTTGAGCAGCGACGGCAGCGACCGTCCGGCCAGGAGCCATCCCCCTGCCGTCACGAGCAGTCCGCCCAGGACGACGGTCAGCCACGGCAGGCGGGGTTGCAGCACGCCCTGGAAGGGGGCGAGCAGCAGTCCGAAGGCGCCGAAGACCAGCACGTACCCGAGGGTGAGGGCGAGGGTGCAGCGCAGTGCGCGGCCGACGGCCTCGCTGCGGCTGTCGCCGGCGACCAGAAGCGCGAGGTACGCGGGCAGCAGCGCGAACCCGCAGGGATTCACCGCACCGAGCATCCCCGCCGTCAGCGCCAGCGCCACCACCGCTCAGCTCACCGCCCGGCCCACTGCCCAGCCCACTGCTCAGCCCACCACGGCCTTGACCTTGGCGGGTAGGTCGACGGAGTCGAGGTAGCCGTTGGTGACGATGGTGCCGGAGCGGTCGAGCAGCACATAGGTGCTCTGCTGGGTGATGCCGAACTTGCGCCACACCACGCCGGCCTCGTCGTCGAGCGCCCGCACGTCGGGGATCTCCAGGTCGCTGACGAACTCGTGCATCTCGGCGTTGCTGCCCATTCCGGCGATCCCGAGCACGCCGAGCCGGTCGCCGTAGGTCTGCTGCATCTCCTGCACGGAGCTGGCCTGCCCCGCGCAGGTCGCGCACCACGGCGCCCAGAACCACAACAGCGCCGGCTTGCCTTTGAGGGTGGCGCCGTCGAAGGGCTCGCCGTCGATGAGCTTGCCGGCGAAGGCGAGGACGCCGTCCGATGTCGCGGCGGGCGCTTGCGTCCCGCAGCCCGCGAGCACCAGCACGAGCAGGACCAGTCCGATCCTTCTCATTTGGTGGCCTCGGTGAGCCGGAGGGCAAGCGCCGGGCAGACGTTCACCGCCTTGCGTGCGCCGTTCTCCAGCCACGGCGGCAGCGGCGTCTGCGGGAAGGCCGGGAACCCGTTGGCGTCCAGGCGGATGATCTCCGGCGCCACGGCCGAGCACAGCCCGTGCCCGTCGCACCGCGACCAGTCCACGGCCAGCTTCCGCGCGCCTTGGTCCGCGTGGTACGGCAGCGGCAGGATGCCGCGCACCGCCTTGCCGCAGCCCTCCCCGTTCGCGTGCGCCTCGACGTCGCGGGCGAAGACCTCCAGGGCGGACAGCGCGAACCGCGACGTGCCGTCCGGGTGGCTGCACGCGCCGCGGCCCTTGACCACGCCGGCCGCGGACCGGACGTTGTCCAGTGCGCTGCCGCCCAGCGCGACCAGGGTGACCGCGCGGGCCAGGTCGGGCAGGCCCAGCCGGCACGGGCCGCACTGCCCGGCGGACTCACCGGCCAGATACTGCGTGACCTGCGCGACCTCGCCGAGCGGGCAGGTGCTCGAGCCGATCGGGATCAGCATGCCGGCGCCGAGCGTGCCGCCGACCGCCGCGAACCCCTTGCGGGAGATGGCGACGGTGTGCGCGGCCTCGGCGCTGATCCACTTGCCGTGGTAGCCGCCGACCAGCAGGCCCGGGCCGATGTCCGCGCCGCACATGGTCAGGATGTCCATCAGCGGGGTGCCGGTGGGCGCCTCGATGACGGCCGGCGCGGAGGC
>NZ_JBFAZH010001007.1:0-2850 GCF_040681735.1 Actinoplanes sp. NPDC051633
GGTGACCGACGCCGAGCGGCGGGCCGGTCAGCAGCTGAAGGACAACAGTGGAGAGCTGACCGACCGGGTGAAGGACGCCGCCGGTGAGCTCAAGGACGACCTGTCCGGCACGGTCCAGGAGGCCGCGCAGCAGGTGAAGTCGACGGCACAGGACGCCGCCGCGACCACCAAGCAGCAGGCGCAGTCGTCCGCGCAGGACGCGGCCCAGCAGTCGAAGCAGGCCGCGCAGGAAGTTCGATAGCGGTACCGCAGTCTCGAGGGCCGGGCGAATTCCAGTTCGCCCGGCCCTCAGCATGCTTGTGACACCGGCGTGGGTGGTTCCGTCCACGGCGGAGGACGGCCGCCGAGGTTGCGGCACGGATGGACGACTCTGTGGCCCGAACGGCCTTCGTCCCTTCGAGTGACAGGGGTCCCGCTGTGATCCCGCCGCTCTCTAGCCTGTCCCGCATGACGACGGTGGATGGTGCGAAATCCGGGTTGTACGGAACGAAAGCGAAACCGGAGACACCATCCCGCGACCGGTACTTCGACGCGCTGCGGGCGGCGGCGATCGTCCGGATCGTCTTCTACCATACCTTCGGGTACGGCTGGCTGTCGCTGATCTTCCCGTCGATGGGCGTGATGTTCGCGCTGGGCGGCTCGCTGATGTCCAAGTCCGTCGACCGGTCCGCGGAGCAGGCCATCACCGGCCGCCTGCGCCGCTTGCTGCCCGCCCTGTGGGTCTTCGGCGCGGTGGTGATCCCGGCGATGTTCCTGGCCGGCTGGACCCACCGGCCGGACTGGACGCGGTTCCTGATGTGGGCGGTGCCGCTGGTCGAGCCGCCGTCGTCGGAGTGGGCGGCGCCGGCCACCGGGGTGCTCTGGTATCTGGTCGCGTACCTCTGGCTGGTGCTTCTCTCGCCGGTGCTGCTGCGGATGTACCGGCGGCGGCCGCTGGCCACGATCATCGTCCCGCTGATCCTGCTGTTCGCGTGGGACAGTCTCCCGGTGCCGGTGGGGCACCATGTCGGGTCGGCGGTGACCGACGTGCTGACATTCACGTCGTGCTGGGTGCTCGGGTTCGCCCACCGAGCGGGTGACCTGCGCAAGATCCGGTTCGCTGTGCTCGTACCCATGGCCGCCGTCCTGGTCGCGGCGGGACTGGCGTGGACCGTGATGCACCCGGGTGACGAGGGGATCGACCTGGCGAACGAGCCGATCGCGTACGGGATCTACTCGCTCGGATTCACGGTGCTGCTGATGCGGATCTCGCCGTCGATGGTGTGGCTGCAGAGGCGCCGGATGCTCAACGGGCTGGTGAACTTCTGCAACGCGCGGGCCGTGACGATCTACCTCTGGCACAACGTGGCGATCACGTTTTCCCTGGTCATCGTCGGGTACCTCGAGGGCGACGGCGTCAGCGTGTGGCTGGAGAACGCCGGCATGATCGGCTTCTTGCTCGTGTTGCTGGCCGGCTGCGTGGCCGTTTTCGGCTGGGTGGAGGACGTCGCCGCCCGCCGCCCGGTCCAACTGCTGCCATGGCACCGGGTCCCGGCCGGCCGGCCGCGTAAGGACACCCCGGAGTGGTGTGGCCCGGTCTGGTTTTGACGTGCTGAGTAAGCTTCCGCTCGAGGTCGCGGTCGTTGCCATAGGAGCTCACGGTGTCGCAGGCAGAAACGCGTACCGATCCCGGGACCGAGGACCAGCCGCCGGTCCAGGTGACCGTTCCGGCGCCGCGGCCGGCCGCCGACGACCTGATCGAGGCGCTGCCCGCCCCCGCTGAGCCGGCCTCCACCGAACCGGCCCTCGCCGAACCGGCACCCGCTGAGCCGGCCCTCGCCGAGCCGGCCCTCGCCGAGCCGGCCCTCGCCGAGCCGGCCCCGGTCCGGCGTCGCCGGACGGGCCTGTGGGCGGGTCTGCTGGCGGTCACGCTCTACATCGAGCTCCGCCTGATCTGTCTGCTGGTCACCATGTCGTTCGCGGATGCGCGGCACATCGACCTGTGGGACCTGCTCGGCAAGTACGACGCGGGGTGGTATTCGCAGATCGCCAACCACGGCTACGACCCGTTCCTCAAGCTGGCCCCCGACTACGGCCTGGCCGTGACGAACCTGGCGTTCTTCCCGCTGTTCCCCGGCCTGATGGCGCTGCTCGACCCGATCCTGCCCGCCGGCGCGGGCACCGCGGGCATCTGGATCGCCTGGATGTCCGGAGCGGCCGCGGCCGCCGGCCTCTACAAGATCGGCAGCCATCTGCGCAACCGGCCCACCGGCGTGATGCTCGCGGCGGTCTGGGCGGTCATCCCGCACGCCCTCGTCGAGTCGATGGCCTACTCCGAGAGCCTGTTCACCGCGCTCGCCGCCTGGTCGTTGTACGCCCTGCTCCGCCGCCGGTGGCTGCTCGCCGGCCCGCTCTGCCTGCTCGCCGGGCTCACCCGCCCGACCGCCGCGGCCCTGATCCTGGTGGTCTGCCTGAGCGCCCTGATCGCGATCGTGCGACGCCGGGACGGCTGGCGTCCATGGGTGGCCGGCGTCACCGCCCCGCTGGGCTTCCTCGGATATTTCTGGTGGGTCGGCAACCGCCTGGGCCGGTGGGACGGCTATTTCATCGTCCAGGACGACGCCTGGGGCCTGCGGTACGACAACGGCGCCTACTCGATGGAGAACATCCGCCTCCTGCTCACCGAGTCCGGTCCGATGGCCCTCTGGATGGTCACCATCGTCCTGCTCGCGGCCCTCGCGCTGATCGCCGTGTTGATCGTGGACCGGTGGCCCTGGCAGCTGTGGCTCTACGGCCTCGTCTTCTTCGCGATGACGTTCTTCGGCGACGGCTACTTCAACTCCAAGGCGCGGTACATGGTCCCCGCCTTCA
>NZ_JBFAZH010001008.1:0-2837 GCF_040681735.1 Actinoplanes sp. NPDC051633
GGCCTCGACGCCGAGCTCAGGGGCCGCCGCGACGGCTGCCACGAGGCCGCCCTCGCGCACCTGACGCTGCTGCTGGTGGCGATGGCGCGCCTGTCCACCGACGTTGCCGACCAGCTGCGATCCTCCGATGAACCGCTGCTCGGAGCCGTCTTCGACGTCATCGAGCGGCGTTACCACGAGCCCATCTCGCTGGCCGACGTCGCCGCCGACCTCGCGCTCACCCCGGGTCACCTCACCACCGTGGTCCGCCGCAAGACCGGCCGGACCGTGCAGCAGTGGATCGCCCAGCGTCGCATGCAGCAGGCCCGCGTCCTGCTGACCGAGACCGGGCTGACCGTCGCCGCGATCAGCCGCCGGGTCGGCTATCCCGACGTCAGCTACTTCATCAAGAGGTTCCGTGCCGAGCACACGCTGAGCCCGGCGCGGTGGCGCAACCGCTAGGCCCTGTGCCTAGATTTTGGTCGCGGTGATCTCGACGCCGGCGGCGCGCAGGCGGTTCACGTACGCATCGCCGATGCCGGTCGCCGGGGTCAGCACGCCGCCCTCCGACGGCGGCAGCGCATCCCGGTCGAGCGCCAGCGCGAGGCCCGCCTCGCCGAGCATGACCGCCGTGGCCGCGTACCCCGGATCGCCCTTGGCCCTGAATCGCGCCTTGTAGCGGGCGCCGGTCGTCGTGGTGGTGAAGATGTCCATTGTGAAGTGCCCCGCCTTGCGGGTCTTTTCGTCCGGCCCGTCGCCCGGCTTGGGCAGCACCCGGTCGAGCACGAACCGGGTCGGCGGCAACGACAGTCCCACGACCAGCGCGCCCAGGCCGACCTTCGTCAGCGTGGCCAGCGCGGGCGACAGGGCCGAGGCACCGACGCTCATCACCTCGCGGTAGCGGAACGTCCGGCCGTACGCGTAGTCCCGCAACGCGTTGCTGCGCCGCACCACCCGCGTGTTGTAGGACGCCATCACGAACGGCGCCAGGTGACCGCGCAGCGAGCCGTCGACCGCGCGGCCGGGCAGCGTGATGGTGTCCTCCTGGCGGCCGAGCTCCGGCTCCTTCGAGCGGTCCGGGCTCAGCGAGTACGGCCGCGCGGCGATCCGGGCCCGGTCGCGGTCGGCGCGCACCTCGTCGAGCTGGTTGCGCATCGAGTCGATGGTGCCGCCGCTCAGGGCGGCCTTGAGACTGGTCACGACCAGTGTGGTGTCGGTCAGGTCGCCGGCGTCGTCCGCGGCGATCCGCTGGTGCAGCACGTGCACGCCCAGGTCGGAGGGCACGGAGTCGAAGCCGCACGAGTGCACGATCCGCGCGCCGGTCGACCGGGCCAGCTCGTGGTTGGCGTCGATGCTGTCCCGGGCGAAGAGCACCTCGCCGGTCAGGTCGGCGTAGTCGGTGCCGTTGGCCGCGCAGGCGTGTGCGAGGGCGCGGCCGTATTTCGCGTACGGCCCGACGGTGGTCAGCACGACCCGGGTACGCGAGGCGAGCCGCGCCAGTGCCTCCTCGTCGGCGGCGTCCGCGACGATCAGCGGCCAGTCGACGCCCAGCCGCCCGCGCACCTTCTCCAGCTTTTCCTGCGACCGCCCGGCCAGCGCGATCCGCACCCCCTCGGGGGCGTGATCGGCGAGGTGACCGGCGACCAGCGCGCCGACGAACCCGGTGGCGCCGTAGACGACGACATCGTGGTCGCGGACCGGCTCATGATCGCTCATGGTCACCGATTGTGCGTCATCGGTTGTCCAAGGAAAATCAAGACCCCCTGATCGTCAGCGCGCGCGCTGCTGCCGATGCCCTCCGCGGCCAGCGCGATCCGCACCCGCAACGCATCCTCGCCCAGCTTCAGCGGATCCGGGCCGGACAGCCGGATGCCGTCGTCCGTGTGGTCCACACCGCTTCCCAGCACCTCGGCGACCGTCGCGAGCGCCCGGTCGACCGTGGCCGCCTCCACCGGGGCGCCGTCGCCGGCACCGTCGTACCGGTCGCCCAGCGTCGCGGCCGCCCGCATCGCCTCGGCGGTGCCCAGCCGGAACATGTCGGTCGCCGCATCCCGCAGCAGCACCCCCGCACCCGGCGTGTCCGCGTCACCGGCGCCCGGATAGCCCCGCACGACGGCCACCGGCACCTGGTCGCACTTGCCCTTGACCAGCTCACCGGCCCCGGCCAGCTCGTCGATCACGGCCATCTCGGTGAGCTGCAGCTCGTTGCCGTAGGGGTCGATCTCGCCGCGGTGGTCGCGCAGCGGGCTGATCCCCGCCGCACCCAACGCGACGTCGGTGAGCCCGTTGCGCCACGCGCGCCCCATCGTGTCCGACACGATCACGCCGACCCGCAGCCCGCGCTCCCGCAGCGCCGCGTGCAGCGCCCGCGCGGACGCGTCGGGGTCGGCCGGCAGCAGCACCAGGTGCGTCTTGTCCACGTTGGAGGCGTCGATCCCGGCGGCGGCCATCACGAAGCCGTGGTGAGTCTGCACGATCGCGGTCGCTCCGCGGCGGGCCACCACTCGGGCCGTCTCCGCGGCCAGCGCCTCGGCACGGGCGGCGTCGCGCTCCGGGCCGTCGGCCGGCACCTCGACCAGCCGCCCCTCGGCCTTGGACACGATCTTGCTGGTCACCACCAGCACGTCGCCGTCGCGCAGCCAGGGCGCGGCCTTCGTGATCAGCGCGGCGAGGTCGTCGCCGGCGGTCACGTCGCCGATGCCGCGCACCGGAAGAACCTCCAGCCCGTCCGTGGCCCTCACCTCCGCCGGTCGTGTGGCCGCAGCGACCGCGCCAGATCGATCGCCGCCTCGACCATCTTCGCCGTGGCCGCCTCGTCCGTCATCCAGAGCGGGACGGCCCGGGTGGTGACCCCCGGC
>NZ_JBFAZH010001009.1:0-2833 GCF_040681735.1 Actinoplanes sp. NPDC051633
TTTGCGCTTGACTGACGCGAACGGTTAAGATTTTTTCTTTCGAGCTTTGTTTTTTTGTCGTGTCGGCGAAGGCTTCGTCGACCACCACCAGCCGGCCCGGGCGGACGAGCTTCTCGATCTCCGCCGCCGGGTGCAGCACCGAGGTCGGGTTCGTCGGATTGCCCACGACCACCAGGTCGCTGTCCTCGGGGACCAGCCGCGCGTCCAGCCGGAAGCCGTCCGCCTCGGGCAGGATCACCCGCTCGACGTCGTGGCCCGCGTTGCGCAGCGCCAGCTCCGGCTCGGTGAACTGCGGGTGCACCACCACGGGCCGCCGTACCCCCCGGAAAGCCTGCGCCAGAAGCACGAAGGCCTGCGCCGCGCCCGCCGTGAGCAGCACCTCGCTCGGATCGCGGCGGTGCCGCCGCGCCACCGCCGCCGTCGCTTCGCCCCCATCGGGGTACGCGGCCAGCCGCGTGATCGCCGCCGCGATCGGCTCGGCCAGCCACCCGGGCATCGCCGCCCGCCGCACGTTGACCGCCAGGTCCGTCAGATCGCCGCCCACCTCGGCGTCGCCGTGGTGCCCGAGGTCGTAGCTCACCCGATCAGCATGCCGGATCACGATGTCACCCTCACTTCGGCTGTTTAGTCCGTATGTGAGGCTTTTTGTCATACCTTCGAGGGGTGAAGACGCGCCCCCTCGCCGCCGCCGGTCGGATCTCCCCGCTCATCCGCGCGGGCCTCATCGCGGGGGTGGTGGTGGCCGGTCTGGCGTATCCGCTGGCGGCGGTGGCCGGGTACGGGATCAAGGCCGGGTCGGACGCCCTGCAGAGCATGCCGGACGAGCTCTCGGTGGTGCCGTCGGCGCAGACCAGCTTCGTGTACGCGGCCGACGGCAAGACCCTGCTCACCGCGTTCTACGAGGAGCACCGCAAACCCACCAAGCTGGCCGACATGTCGCCGTACATCACGAACGCGATCGTGGCCTCCGAGGACACCCGCTTCTACGAGCACAACGGCGTCGACGCCAAGGGCGTGGCCCGCGCGTTCGTGGCCAACCAGCAGGCCGGCGGCGTCTCCCAGGGCGCGTCGACACTGACCATGCAGTACGTCCGGATGGCGCTGCGGGACGGCGCGAAGACCCCGAAGGCGGCGATCGAGGCCACCGAGCAGACCGCCGCCCGCAAGCTGCGCGAGATGCGGCTCGCGATCGAGCTGGAGAAGCGGGTCACGAAGCAGGAGATCCTGCAGCGATACCTGAACTCGGCGTACTTCGGGCACCGGGCGTACGGGATCTACGCGGCGGCCCAGGTGTTCTTCTCCAAGACGCCCAAGAAGCTGACCCTGACCGAGGCCGCGCTGCTGGCCGGGCTGGTCAAGGCGCCCTCGGCGTTCGACCCGGCGGTCGGCGACCAGCGGGCCGCCACCGAACGGCGCAACTACGTCATCGACCAGATGCACAAGATGGCCGTGATCACCGACGAGCAGTCGTCCGTCGCGAAGAAGTCGAAGATCAAGCTGCGGCTGAGCTCACCGCCGAACGACTGCGTGTCGGTCTCCGACAAGCACAACGACTGGGGCTTCTTCTGCGACTACTTCCGCAACTGGTGGCTCGAGCAGCCGGCCTTCGGCGCCGACCCGCAGCAGCGTGAGGAGAACCTGCGCCGCGGCGGCTACCGGATCACCACGACGATCAACCCGCGGATGCAGGCCGCCGCGATGAAGCACGTGCTGGACAAGGAGAAGCGCAAGAGCAAGTACGCGCACGGCGAGGTGCTGATCCAGCCGCGCACCGGCCGGGTCCTCGCGATGGCGGTGAACCGGCGGTACTCGCTCGACCAGGAGGACAACGGCAAACACACCGACCGGGCCAAGCGCAAGGAAGGGCTCAAGGGCAACTACCCCAACACCGTGAACCCGCTGCTCGGCGGCGGCGACATGGCCGGGTACCAGGCCGGGTCCACCTTCAAGATCTTCACGATGCTGGCCGCGCTGGAGGACGGCAAGAAGCTGTCCACGTCGTTCGACGCCCCGCCGGTGTTCCGGTCGAAATACATCACCTCGCCCGGCCCGTCGGCGTGCGGCATCCACTGGTGCCCGAAGAACTCCAGCAAGTCGATGAGCGGCCGGCAGACCATGTGGAGCGGGTTCGGCAAGTCGGTGAACACGTACTTCGTCTGGCTCGAGCAGAAGATCGGGTCGGAGAAGGCGGTGCGGATGGCCGAGAAGCTCGGGCTCAAGTGGCGTACGGACATCGATCGGATGATGGCCGCGCCGGACCGCAGCGACGGCTGGGGGTCCTTCACGCTCGGGGTCAGCGACGCCACCCCGGTCGAGATGGCCAACGTCTTCGCCACGCTGGCCGCCGAGGGCCGCTACTGCGAACCGCTGCCCGTCCGCACGATCATTGGGCCGGACGGCAAGAACGCCCAATACAAGGGGTACGACGTGGCCCGACCGCGCTGCCATCAGGCGGTGAAGCGCAGCGTGGCGCTGGCCGCGACCGACGCCGCCCGGTGCGTGACCGGGTACGGCGCCGACAAGGGCGACTGCGGCGGCTGGGAGACCTCGCCGATGGTGCACGCGACGCTGAAACGGCCGGTGGCCGGCAAGAGCGGCACCACCGACGGCAACAAGACTGCGTGGTTCTGCGGGTTCACGCCTCAGCTCGCGGCGGCCGCCTTCGTCGCCGACCCGGACAACCCCGACAACGTCGTGGGCACCAGCCGCGGCACCATCTCGAAATACACGGTCGCGGAAACGCTCAAGGACGCGCTCAAGGGCCTGCCGAAGGCGAAGTTCAACCCGCCGCCGAAGTCGATGGTGCGGTGACGCCGGGGCGGCGGCGCCGGCC
>NZ_JBFAZH010001010.1:0-2831 GCF_040681735.1 Actinoplanes sp. NPDC051633
CCGCGCGCCCCGCGACCTCCCACACCCTGCCCCTCCCCGCCGCTCTCCCGATCTATCGGGATCGCCGGCGGGCCCGTGCCGAGCCCGTCCGCGCTGATCGTGCTGCTGGGCGCGGCCGCGCTGGGCCGGACCGTCTTCGGGGTGCTGCTGGTGCTCGCCTACGGCCTAGGCATGGCCGCCACCCTCACCGCCGCCGGCCTGCTGCTGATCAAGGTGCGCGACCGGCTCGAGGGCCGGTTCCCGAGGTTCGACCGGCTCCGCGCGGCCCTGCCGAGGATCACCGCGGCCCTGATCGTGCTGGTCGGCGCGGGCCTGGCCGGCCGCGCCCTGCTCACGCTGATCTGAGCCGTCCAGGATTGTCGTAGGTGCGGCGTAGTCTGTTTGCCGTGTCCTTCCCCGGTCCCCTGCTGCTCGTGCTGGACGGGAACAGTCTGGTGCATCGGGCCTACCACGCCGGGATCGGCGATCGGCTCTACGACGACCGTGAGCGGCCGGTCTGGGCGCTGCGCGGCCTGGTCGGCTATGTCGCTCGCGCCGCCGCCCACCTGCGGCCCGACGCGGTGCTGGTCGGGTTCGACTGTCCCGAGTCGTCGGCCCGCAAGCTGGAGTGGGAGGGCTACAAGGCGCATCGCCCGGAGAAGCCCGCCGACCTCACCGAGCAGCTCGCCGGGGCGCCCGCACTGCTGCGGGCCGCCGGGCTGTGCACGGTCGTCGTGCCGTCCTGGGAGGCCGACGACGTGCTGGCCAGCTCCGCGGCGGCCGCCCGGCGCGCGGGCTGGCGCTCGGTGCTGATGACCAGCGACCGTGACGCCTTCGCGCTGATCGACGAGACCACCCAGGTGCTGCGGGTCCGTAATGGAGGCTTCGACGAGGCGGTGCTGGTGGACGCCGACGGCCTGCACGGCGTGTGCGGGGTGGAGGCGGGGCAATACCGTGACTTCGCCGCCCTGCGCGGCGACCCGTCGGACAATCTGCAGGGCGTCCGGGGCTTCGGGGCGGCGACCGCGGCGCGGCTGCTGGCCGCCTTCGGGTCGCTGGACGCGGCGTGGGCCGCCCTCGACAGAGGTGATCGGCGCACGGTCGGCGACGTGGTGGGTGAGCCGGCCGCCGACCGGCTCGCCGCCCCGGGCGTGCGCGAGATCGTGGAGCGCAACCGCAACCTGATGCGCATGCGCGCCGACCTGCCGCTGCCCGAGCTCGACGACGCCCGCCTGCCGCTCAACTACCTGACGATGCGCAAGGCGCTTCGCGAGCGGGGCATCAACCTGGGCCCGTCGCTGTGGGCGCTGGTCGGCAATGTGCCTCCGCCGCGCGACGAGGATCAGACCCCTGAGCTGCGCCCCTGGGTCTTCCGCCGGAGCCTCTCCAGCCGCCGCGACCCCACCCCGGGCCAGCTTTCCCTCTTCTGATTCCCGGGTCCTTCCACGGGCTCGCGGGCACGCTACAATCCCGCGCCTGGGGAACGCGAGGTCTCCCCACATTCGTCATGGAGAATCGGGGTCCACCGTGGGATCGTCCGGCGCCGCGCCCCGCCTCGCCCTGGTTGTCGCCAACGGCCCCGGCAGCGATTCCCGTGCTCAGAAGGTCGCTGTGGCCGCCGTGCGTGACGGCTGGCAGGTCACCCTGATCCGGCCCGCCCGCAGGAACGAGGAAGCGGGCGAGGCGACCGAGGGTCCGCTCACGATCGTCCGCGTGGCCTGCAAGGACGCCTTCCGGCGGCACGTCAAGTGGCAACCGCCGAGGCGCCCGCGTGCCCTCCTCACCCAATTCGGCCTGCGGACCCGAGCCGACCTGGAGGCGCACCGGGCGGCCCATCTGAGCTGGCTGAGCGACGAGGAGCTGCGGCTCGCCTACGGCGACGGCGCTCCGCGGTCGCTGTTCGTCCGCGCCCGCAACGCCCTGCGGCGCAAGGTGTTCGACGTCCGTTACCGCACCTGGCGGTGGGAGGGCGTGCGGTCGCCGCGCAAGCCGCCCGCGGCCGACGACTGGCGGCAGAGCCGGCCCAACCAGGTCGACGCCGACCTGGTCCTCCTGCCCGTTCTTGTCAAGCTGGCGCCCGATGTGATCCACGCCGGTGACATCGCGGCGCTGTCAGCGACCGCCCGGGCCGCGGCGCGGTTGCGGGTCCGCGGGCACAAGGTCGGCTGGGTGTACGACGCGCGCGAGTACGACCGGGACGGCGCGGCCGATCTGGCCGCCATCGAGCGCGAGTTCATCCCGGCCGCGGACCGGGTGGTCGCCGCAACGCCGCCGGCCGCCGAGGCGGTCCGCGCCGCGCATCGGCTGCCGCGGACGCCGGTGGTGGTGCGGGACGTGCCGGTCCGGTCCACGATCGACACCGAGAGCGACCCGCCGTCGCTGCGGACCGCCGCCCGCCTGGGCGAGGACACCCCGCTACTGGTGTACGCCGGCGCCGGCTCCGAGCGCGACCTGGCCACGGTCGTCGACGCGCTGGTCGAGCTGCCCGAGTGGCACTTCGCGATCGTGGCGGGTGAGCCGCTGCACAACGACTTCCGGCTGCTGCTGAAGGCCGCCGCCAAGGAGGGCGCCCTCAGCCGGGTGCACATCGTGCCCCCGGTGCCGCCGTCGTTCACCCCGGCGTACCTGTCGACCGCCGACCTCGGCCTGATCGGCTCACCGCGGATGGTCGACCACGAGCTGTCGTCGCCGGCCAACCTGGGCGAATATCTGCACGCCGGTGTACCCGTGATCGGCAGCTCCGCCCTCGCCGATCTCATCGACGCGACCGGCGTGGGCCGCGTCTTCACGTCCGGGGACGCCTCCAGCGTCGTCGAGGCGCTGCGCAAGGGCCTGGCCGCGCGGGAGGAGAT
>NZ_JBFAZH010001011.1:0-2822 GCF_040681735.1 Actinoplanes sp. NPDC051633
GCCGAGAACCGGCCCGGCCGGCCTGCCGGACGACAGGTCCCAGGCCAGCGCCGACTCGCGCTGCGTGCTGAGCCCGACCGCGACGACCGAGCGTGGGTCGGCGTTGCGCAGGCAGAGCGCCGCGGCCGTGCGCACGCTGGCGAGGATTTCGTGCGCATCCTGCTCGACCCAGCCCGGTCTCGGGTACGCGATGCCGACCGGCGCCGAGCCGGTGTGCCGGACCGCGCCGGTCGCGTCGACCAGGATCGCCTTGGTCGAGCTGGTGCCCTGGTCGATCGCCAGGACGAACTGCTCAGCCATCTCTCTTGGCGAGGCCGGTGGCCGCGGCCCGGATGTCGCCGGCGGTCAGTCCGAAGTGCTCCAGCAGGTACGCGGTGGTGCCGGTCGGCGCGAACTCGCGGTGGATCCCGAGCATCCGCATCGGCACCGGTCGCGGCTCGGTGACCACCACCGCGGCGACGGCCGCGCCCAGCCCGCCGGTCGTGGTCGCCTCCTCGGCGGTGACGATGGCGCCGGTCTCCCGCATCGCCCGCCGGATCGCGTCGGAGTCGAGCGGCGCGATCGTCGACATGTTGAGCACCCGCACCGACACGCCGCCGCCGGCGGCCTCCTCGGCCGCCTGCAGCGCGCGGGACACCATGGTGCCGGTGGCGATGACGGTGACGTCGGCGCCGGCCCGCAGCTCGGCGGCTTCACCGAACCGGAAGTCGGCGTTCACCGAGGGCACCTTGAACCGGCCGATCCGCAGATACACCGGCGTGGCCGCGCCCGCCGCCCAGCGGACCGCACTCCGGGTCTCGGCCGGGTCGGCCGGCACCACGATGCCCAGCCCGGCGATCGCCCGCAGCCACGACAGGTCCTCGATCGAGTGGTGGGTGGGACCCAGCTCGCCGTACGCCATGCCCGGGCTCATCCCGCACAGCACCACGGGCGACTGGCTGTACGCGACGTCCGCCTTGATCTGCTCGAGGGCCCGGCCGGTGAGGAACGGAGCGGCGGCGCACACGAACGGCACATACCCGCTGAGCGCCAGCCCTGCACCCACGCCGACCATGTCCTGCTCGGCGATGCCCACGTTGATCAGCCGGTCGGGGAACTCCTCGGCGAAGCCGACCAGGTTGCTGGAGCCGACCGAGTCGTTGCACACGGCCACGATCCGCTCGTCCTCGCGGGCGAGCGTGATCAGCTCGTCGGCGAAGGCGACCCGGCAGTCGTACGTCTCCGCCGGTGACGGGCCGACGGCGGCGCTCATCGGGCCAGCTCCGCCGTGGCCAGGGCGATCTGCTCGGCGCTGGGCACCTTGTGGTGCCACTCGACGCGGTCCTCCATGAAGGAGATCCCTCTTCCCTTGGTCGTGTTGGCGATGACGGCCAGCGGCCGCTCGCCGGGCGGCGCCCGGAACGCGTCGAGCAGCGCCACGTGGTCGTGGCCGTCCAGCTCGACGACGTCCCAGCCGAAGGCGCGGAACTTGTCGTCGAGCGGGTCGAGGGTGTTGGTCGCCTCGGTGCGGGCCCCCTGCTGCAGCCGGTTGCGGTCGACCACCGCGGTCAGGTTGGTCAAGTGCCGGTGCCCGGCCGTCATCGCCGCCTCCCAGTTGCTGCCCTCCTGCAGCTCACCGTCGCCGAGGACGGTGTACACGTGGCGGGCGGACCCGGACAGCTTGGCGGCCACCGCCATGCCGACCGAGACCGGCAGGCCGTGCCCGAGCGGGCCGGTGTTGGTCTCCACGCCCGGCACCTTGACCCGGTTGGGGTGGCCGTTGAGCGCGGAATGCGGGCCGGCGAAGGTCTCCAGCTCCGCGCCGGCGAAGAAGCCCGCGGCCGCCAGGGTGGTGTAGAGCGCGCCGGCCGTGTGGCCCTTGCTGAGCACGAACCGGTCGCGGTCCGGCCAGTCCGGCTTCTCCGGGTCCACCCGCAGCACGCCGAAGTAGAGCGTGGTCAGGATGTCCAGGACGGACATGTCGCCGCCGACGTGGCCGAGCTTCGCGCGTCCGACCATCTCCAGGTCGGTGGTCCGCGACTGGTTGGCCCGGCGGCGCAGCATCTCGCGGCGCTGCTCGGGTGCGGCCTCGGTCAGTTCCTGGCGGAAGCGGTGCCAGGCGGCTGCGGCCGTGGGGTCGGCGACGAGCATGTCAGTCCTTCCGGAATGGGGTGCGGCGAGGCGTCAGGAGCCGGTGACGGCGAAGTTGGTCACGCTCTTGGCGTTGTCCGCGTTCACCAGCACGCAGTCCACCGACTGCTTCTCCGGCTGGCTGGCCTTGCCACCGGCCTTGATGTACGCGTCCGCCTGGTCGACCGCCATCTGCGAGATCTGGCTGGCCGGCTGCAGCACGGTGGCCTTGATGCCGTCCTTGAGGATCGAGTTGACCACGTCCGGGCTGCCGTCGAAGCCGGTGACGATGATCTTCTTCTTGGAGGCCTGCACCGCGGCCCACGCGCCCAGCGCCATGGTGTCGTTGCCGGCGATGATGCCCTTGATGTTGGGGTGCGCCTGCAGGATCGTCTGGGTCTTCTGCAGCGCCTCGGCCTGGTCCCAGTTGGCGCTCTGCTGCGCCACCATCTTGAGGTCCGGGAACTGGTCGAGGACGCCGTGGTAGCCCTGGGAGCGGACGCCGGCGTTGGTGTCGGTCGCCTTGCCGGTCAGCTCGGCGTACTCGCCCTTGTTGCCCATCAGCTTGGCGAACTCGGCGCCGCCGAGGCCGGCGCCCTGCGCGTTGTTGGAGACGATCTGGGCCACCGCGACACCGGTCTTGTTGATCTCCCGGTCGATCAGGAAGGTCGGGATCTTCGCGTCCTTGGCGCGCTGGATCGCGGCCTCGGAGG
>NZ_JBFAZH010001012.1:0-2821 GCF_040681735.1 Actinoplanes sp. NPDC051633
CTGCCCGGTGCTTTTTTTGGGGCCCCCCTCTCGTGCCGGGCGCACCCTCCCACTGCGCAACCTGGGTGTACTACTGGGTGATGGCATTTCCTGGACCCGGCATGACGGTCGTCGCCGCGATGCGCGACGAGCACGCCGCGCAGGTCCTCGACATCTACCGGCTGGGCATCGAGACCGGCGACGCGACCTTCGAGACGGAGCCGCCGCCCTGGGAGAAGTTCGCCGCCCGGACACACCGCCTGGTCGCCCTCGACGGCGACCGGGTGCTGGGCTGGACGGCATGCACGCCGGTGTCCGACCGGCCGGTCTACGCCGGCGTGGTCGAGCATTCGGTCTACGTGCACCCGGATGGGCGGGGCCGTGGGGTGGGCCGGATGCTGCTGGAGGCGCTGATCCGCGCGACGGAGGAGGCGGGCGTCTGGACCATCCAGTCGGGCATCTTCCCGGAGAACAGGGCGAGTTTGGCGCTGCACGAGGCGTGCGGCTTCCGGGTCATCGGCACCCGCCAGAGGGTGGGCAAACACCACGGCCGCTGGCGCGACGTGATTCTGCTGGAACGCCGCAGCCCGGTCGTGCAGTGACCGGCCGGACGGCCGCCGCAACGCCAGGTTCGAGTGGCGCGCATGAACCACCGACGGAGGAAGGTGTCCCGAAGCGATGACCAGCGTGGTTGAGGTGCTACGCCGGCAATGGCAAACCTCCGGCGACCGGCTACGACAACGCCTGGCCGACATGTCCGACGCCGAGTTCTTCTGGGAACCGGCACCATCATGCTGGACAGTGCGCCGGCACCCGACAACACCGGACCGGTGGGAGATCGACTACGACTGGCCGCCCCCTGACCCGGCGCCGTTGACGACAATCGCGTGGCGACTCGTCCACGTGGCGAACGGCAACTGGATCTACTGGGAGCACGCGTTCGGTCCCGGCAGCCGAATGTTTCCCGATCTCGTCCTCCCGGGATCCGCAGATGCAGCCCGCAGGTACTGGCACGACAGCCGGGAGCCGGTCGGCTCATGGCTCGAGAAGGCCACAGACGAGCAACTGCAACAGATGCGCCCGAGCCATCTGGGTGCACCCCGCAGCGCCGGTGACGTCATCACAACACTCATCGACGAGCAGACCCACCACGGCGCCGAGATCGCCCTGCTACGCGATCTCTACCCCCGGTTGGCCGCCACCCCAACCGGCCGACGGCGAAATCGCGGCTAGAGGCCGGCGCGGAACTCGCCGATTGCGGCCGCGAGGGCGGCCCACGGGAACGGCCTCAGTCTGTGGTCCAGGACCGTTACCCCGCAGGAGCGGAGGGTTTCGATGCTTCTCGGGAAAGCCGGATGGCTGGACAGCGCCTCGTTCACCGCCGGGGCCACGACCATCGGCAGGGCCTTGCCGATCGACTCGTTCAGCAGGCCCAGCGCCAGCGTGTCGCTCGCGCCCGCCGCCATCTTGTTGATGGTGTTGAAGGTGGCCGGGGCCACCACCAGCGCGTCCGGCGGTGGCAGGACGTCGGGCTCGTCCGGGTGTTTGTACTCCGAGCGGACCGGGTGGCCGGTGCTCGACGCCAGCGCGGGCGCGTCGAAGAAGTTCAGCGCCGACGGCGTGGCTACGACGCACACGTTCCAGTCGCTGGTCAGGGCCGCCACGAAGGCCGGGAGGTCCTCCGCCGGCCGCGCGCCGCAGGCGACGGCGTACAGCACCGGAAGCGTCACGTCGCGACGTTAACTCACCGCGGGCCTGCGGTGGCGCAGGATGGCCAACGCGATCAACGCCGACGTCACCTCGCCTGCGGCCAGGGCCGCCCAGATGCCGTTCGTCCCCACCAGGCCCAGGGCCAGCACCAGCGGGATCTTCACGGCCAGCAGCGTGCCGATCGAGATCAGGTAGGACGGCGTGGCCCGGCCCAGTGCTTGGAAGTAGGCCGAGACCAGCGGCGCGACGCCGGCGACCGCGAAGCCCACGGCGATGATGCGCAGGGCGTGGGCCGCCGTTCTCGCGGTAGCGCCCTCGATGAAGACGCCGACCAGGGGCTCGGCCAGCAGCGTCACGACAGCCGCCAGCACCGCGCCGTAGAGGAGCGTCGCTCGCAGCGTCAGGATTTCCGCGCGGCGTACCCGATCGAAGCGGCCCCGGCCCGCGTTGAAGCCCACGACCGGTTGCAGGCCCTGGCTGATGCCCAGCTGCGGCATCATCACGACGGTCTGGACCCGGGCGCAGACGGCGAAGGCGGCGAGAGCGGTCGCTCCGCCGGAGTGGGCGAGGCCGTTGTTGACGAGTACGACCAGCAGCGTCGCCCCGAGACCGGCCAGGAACGACGGCGCACCGATGTGGAACAGCGCCCGGACGGTCGGGCCGTGGAAACGCAGGTCCGCCAACCGGATGCGGTAGGGGCGGCGGCGCTGGAGGAAGAAGAACCAGACCGCCATCGCGGCCGAGACCGCCTGGCCGCAGACGGTGCCGATGGCGGCGCCGCGTACGCCCATGTCGAAGCCGAAGATCAGCACCGGGTCGAGGGCGATCTGGACGGCGATCGCGGTGACCCAGATGAACGTGGAGAAACGCATGCGGCCCTCGGCGCGTACCAGGCTGGAGAATCCCGTGGCGAACAGCGCGCCCGCGATGAGGATGGTCGCGTAGTCGCGCGCGTACCCAAGGGTCTCTCCGCTCGCGCCCAGCGCTCGCAGCAACGGTTCCCTCGCCAGCAGGCCGCCCACCGCGACCACGGTTGCGGTCGTCCAGAAGACCGCGAAGGCGTTGCCGGCCGCGCGGGCGGCCGAGTCCTTGTCGCCCGCGCCGTGATGGGGGGAGACGAGGGAAGCGCCGC
>NZ_JBFAZH010001013.1:0-2817 GCF_040681735.1 Actinoplanes sp. NPDC051633
GGGGATCCGCTTCAGCGCGGCCGGGTCCGGCGAGAAGCCGACCAGGTCCAGCGTGTTGATGCCGAACGCCTGGGCGGCGGCGGAGGTCAACTGCTCCTCGGTGACCACCGAGTCGTTGATCAAGACCGCCCGGACCGACCGGCCGCTCTGCTGCGCCTCCTCGGCGGCGGCGTCGACCGCGGCCGGATCCACGCCGATTTGCTTCAGCGCTTCCAGCAGCGGGCGAAAGGTCTGATCCACGACATCCTATTCGGGCCAAGGGATGGTCTTCTTAGCCCAGTTTGCCGCTATTGAGGTGGATACGGGGCCGATAGCCGAAAGGTGCGCCGGTACGCCGAGGGGGCGACGCCGATCGTCGCCTGCAGGTGCTGCCGCAGGGCGGCGGCGCTGCCCAGCCCGGAGCGCCGGGCGATCACGTCGACCGCCAGATCGGTCGCCTCCAGCAGCGCCCGGGCGTGATCCACGCGCTGCCGGAGCAACCAGCGCCCCGGGCTGAGGCCGGTCTCCTCCCGGAACCGTCGGGTGAACGTCCGTACGCTCATCCGCGCGTGACCGGCCATGTCCTCCAGGCTCACCGGCTCGGCCAGGCGTTGCAGCGCCCACGCCCGGGTGGCCTCCGTGCCGGGGCCGTCGCCGGCCGGGATCGGCCGCTCGATGAACTGGGCCTGTCCACCGTCCCGCCACGGCGGGACCACGCAGCGGCGGGCCGCCCGGTTCGCCACCGCGCTGCCGTGGTCGCTGCGCACGATGTGCAGGCAGAGGTCGACGCCGGCGCCCACCCCGGCCGACGTCAGGATGTCGCCGTCGTCGCAGAACAGCGTGTCGAAGTCCCACTTGACCTGCGGATAAAGCCGCGTCAGGCGGTGCGCCCAGGACCAGTGGCTGGCCGCCGGGCGGCCGTCGAGGAGGCCTGCGGCGGCGAGGACGGATGCGCCCGTGCAGACCGAGACGATCCGTGCTCCCCGGTCATGAGCGGCGTGCAGGGCCTCCTTGACCGATGCGTCGAGGGAGGCGTCGGTGACGGTCGGCCCGTCGCCGACGCCCGGGATGATGACGGTGTCCGCCCGGGCGATCTCGGACAGGTCGTACTTGGCCGTCACGGTGAAGCCCGCCATGCTGGTCACCGGGCCGGGCGTGCACACGCGTACCCGATAGAGCCGTTGCTCTTGATCGTCCCGGCTCGCGCCGAAGACCTGCGAGGGCACGCCGAGGTCGAAGGCGACCACGTGGTCCAGGGCGACGACCGCGATGTTGTGGGTCATGGCTTGATTCTTGCGCATGTTGGCCTCTCGGCCACTCGTCGGTCCGGTCAGTTGTCCGCAGAATCAAGGCGTGACCAAGCTCCATCGCATCCACCCCGCCTGGCTCGTCGCCGCCGTCGCGTTCGTGGCGCTCGTCGGCGCGGCCGGCTTCCGGGCCACCCCCTCGGTGCTGCTGCGCCCGCTGCACGACGAGTTCGGCTGGTCGCTCGGCACGATCTCCGCGGCCGTCTCGGTCAACCTGCTGCTCTACGGGCTGACCGCACCCTTCGCCGCGGCGCTGATGGACCGGTTCGGCATCCGTCGGGTGGTGATGTTCGCGCTGTTGCTGGTCGCGGCCGGCTCCGGGCTGACGGTCTTCATGACCGCGAGCTGGCAGCTGGTGCTCTGCTGGGGCGTGCTGGTCGGGCTGGGCACCGGATCGATGGCGCTGGCCTTCGTGGCGACCGTCACCAACCGGTGGTTCGTCAAGCGGCGCGGCCTGGTGACCGGCGTGCTGACCGCGGGAGGAGCGGCCGGACAGCTGATCTTCCTGCCCGTCCTGGCGGCGCTCAGCGAGTCGTCCGGGTGGCGGACCGCGGCGCTGACGGTGGCCGTCGCCGCGCTGGCGGTCGTACCCCTTGTGTTCTGGCGCTTGCGGGACCGGCCCGCCGACCTGGGCGTGACCGCCTACGGGGGAGTCGTCGACGACGTCCGGCCGGCCGGGAGCGCGGCGCGCAACGCGCTGAGCGCGCTCGGCCGCGCCGCCCGGACCAGACCGTTCTGGCTGCTGGCCGGCGGCTTCGCGATCTGCGGCGCGACCACCAACGGCCTGATCGGCACCCACTTCATCCCCGCCGCGCACGACCACGGCATGGCCGAGACCACCGCGGCGGGCCTGCTCGCGCTGGTCGGCCTCTTCGACATCGTCGGCACCATCGCCTCCGGCTGGCTCACCGACCGGATGGACAGCCGGCTGCTGCTCGCCGTCTACTACGCGCTGCGCGGGCTCTCGCTGCTGGTGCTGCCGTCGCTGTTCGCGGCCACCGCACACCCCAGCATGGTGGTCTTCATCCTCTTCTACGGCCTCGACTGGGTGGCCACGGTCCCGCCGACGGTCGCGCTCTGCCGCGAGTACTTCGGGGCGTCCGGCGCGGTGGTCTTCGGCTGGGTGTTCGCGTCGCACCAGATCGGCGCGGCGATCGCGGCGACGGCGGCGGGCCTGGTGCGCGACCGGCTGGGGGAGTACGACCTGGCCTGGTACGTGGCCGGATCGCTGGCCATCGTGGCGGCGCTGATGAGCCTGGCCCTGCTCGCGGGCAAGCGGCTGCGGCCGGTCGCGCCGGGCATCGGGCTCGCCTTCGCCGGCAAGGCCTCCTAGGGCGCCTGGTACGGGCCGCCTAATACGGCTTGTCGGTCGCCAGCCGGGCGTGCAGGTGCATGTCGTGCCAGCCGTCGGTGTGCAGCAGCTCGGCCCGCTTCGTACCCTCCGGCATGAAGCCCGCGTGCTCCGCCACCCGGCACGACGCCTGGTTCCGCGTCGAGTGGCTGACCTCGATGCGGTGCAGCCCCAGCGTGT
>NZ_JBFAZH010001014.1:0-2816 GCF_040681735.1 Actinoplanes sp. NPDC051633
CTACCCCCTCGACGAAGCAGCCGACGCCCTCCGCTACGTCGGGGCCGGCCACACCCGAGGGAAGGTCGTCGTCACCGTCTGACGACCGGACCGACGAGAACGACCCAACCCGTGCGTATGCACGCCCAGACCTGCCGCCACTCCGGCGGACGGACCGCTCCTCTCGCAAGAAGAACCGATGACCATCCGAACGAACACCCCGACCTGCTCGACAACCCGCCATCCGAATGAAACGAAGGAGTACGACGTGAGAACCCAGAAAGCAGAACTCACCGCGCTAGAGGACCGGCAGGTCCTGGACCGGGTGTCCACGACGCGAATCGTCGGCGGCGTCGCGGTCGCCTACGCCGCGTCAGTGATCGTTCAGAACGCGATGTTTTTTGGTGGTGTAGCCCAGCTCCTCGGCCTTGGCGACGGCACTGCAGCGCCCACCTACGGCGATCCTCTTGGTGAGGTCCTCGCCTACCACGCCGCGAACCGGGGCGCCGTGACCGTCGCCGCCGGTCTGGAGGCCTTGAACATGGTCCTGCTCCTGGCGTTCGTCACGGGACTGCAGGGGCTCGTGCAGCGCCGCGGCGCCGCAGGGGCGGACTGGTCGCGGCTCGCGGTGGCAGCCGGAGCGACGTTCTCGGCGATATTCGCCCTCGTCCTAGCCACGCACATCGCGGTCGTGCTCGCCGCGGAGGGCCTGGTCGAGCCAAACCCCGCCTTCGAGCTGGCCTGGCAGCTTCACGCCGCGCTCTTCGCGCTCGCGCTGCCCGCGCTCGGGGCGACCTTCATCGGCGCGGCGCTGGCCACCCACGCCAGCGGGTTGACCCGGCCGTGGCAGCGGCTGCTCGCCGTGGCGGGCGGCAGCGTGCTCATCTTGGCCGGCACCGGAAACCTCGCCATCGCGGATGGCTCGCCACTGGTGTTCGCCGGGGTTACGGGCTTAGCCGCGTGGCTCGTCTGGCTCGTTATCACCGGCCTACGGCTCATCCGTGGAAAGGGCTGACGTCGCTCTATGGCGGCGCGACGCCCTCCGCTACGTCGGGGCCGGCCACACCCGAGGGAAGGTCGTCGTCACCGTCTGACGACCGGACCGACGAGAACGACCCCACCCGTGCGTATGCACGCCCAGACCTGCCGCCACTCCGGCGGACGGACCGCTCCTCTCGGAAGAAGAACCGATGACCAGCCGGACGAACACCCCGAACCGGCTCGACAACCCGCCGGTCCCCTTGCAGGCCAAGCTCGCGGCAGCCTGGACCAGCTTGATGTTCTTCATCATCTACATCGACTACTTCCACCTCTACCAGCCCGGCGCCATCGACCAAATCCGGGGTGGCCGCATCTTTGAGTTCAACAATCACCCTGACGTTGATGACCATTTTCATCGTGGTCATAGGGATCCCGGCCCTGATGATCCTGCTCTCCATGACGCTGCCCGCCCGGGTGAACCGCGCCACGAACCTCGTCGCGGCATCGCTCAACATCCCCCTCATGGTGTTCAACGCGGCAGGGGCGTCCTGGGACTGGGCCTTCTACTACGGCCTCACCATCGGAATCGAGGTGCTGATCCTGGCCTTCATCCTGCGCTCCGCCTGGACCTGGCCACGCCGCACCGCATCGCCGGCGACCCTGGCAGCCAGCCTCGACAGCGAGCCACTCCGCACGCCGCAGCAGGCGTGACTGCCCGCCCCGCGCCCGACCATCCTTCGCTCGCACCACCCTCGGGCACGGTCACCTGCCTCAGCGTTCGCTGCTGAGAACTCCGTCCCACCCGATCCCCCAGAAAGGTCCCAATCATGATCGAGGCACGCGAGCTCACCAAGCGCTACGGCGACACCACCGCCGTGCACTCCCTCAGCTTCACGATCGCGCCCGGGACCGGCACGGGGTTCCTCGGCCCGAACGGCGCCGGCAAGTCCACGACCATGCGCATGATCATGGGACTGGACCGGCCGACGTCAGGCACCGTCACTCGGCCTGGGTGACGGCGCCGATCGCACCTGTCGGCCACCGACCTCGCCGCCCTGCTCCACAACGGTGGACGTCTCGCCGGACCGCCGCCGATCCCGGCTCCGGAGGCTGGGGACGTGGTGGAGGTCGACCGGACCGTGAACCGCTACGGCAGCGTGTCGCTGGGTCGGCACCAGGTCGTGGCGGCGGACATCCTCGGCGGCCGCCGGGTCAGCATCCGCATCGAAACCACCACCCTGAGCTTCTTCGATCGGGAAGGTTCCGGCTTTGGGTGTAGCGGAGAGGGCGGCGGCTCGGCGCGCGGCACGGAGCACGGCCCACGTCGCATCGGGCGAATCAAGCACTGATGCCGAGCCGCCAGAGGCGGTCAAGCCACGGCAGGATCCGTTCGAGTGACATCCCACGCGGGAGGGCCCCGACGTCCAGGAGCAGCGCGGAGATTGTCGAGCCGACTGCCACCGCGGTGGTCAGAGCAGGAGCAGACGGGTGCTGAGAATCCAAAACGGGGGGTTTTCGGGGGGCGTCCTCGGATCAACAAAGAGATGACCTGCGTTTCCGCAGGTCATCGGCGATATTTGTCGGGCTGACAGGATTTGAACCTGCGACCCCTTGACCCCCAGCATGGTCAACATGATCGGTTGACCAGTACAGGCGTGCGAACGGCCTGGCTAGGCGTGGTGGTGTTGGTCGGTCTGGTGTGGGCTGCGGCGGTGCGGATAACAAGATCGTCTCCCAGATTTCTCCCAAAGCTGGGGTGGCTCCCGGCTAGGCCGGCATCCCGTCGCGCAAGCTACGCTCGGCCGGGCCGCGTCCGGCTGGTCCAGGTGGAGCGCCCCGCCGGACGAACGACCTGG
>NZ_JBFAZH010001015.1:0-2816 GCF_040681735.1 Actinoplanes sp. NPDC051633
GTCGCGTTCGAGCGGGTCGCCCCACCCGCCGCCGCCCCAAGTGACGAAGTGCAGCACGTCGCCCGGCCGCACCGGCACGTCGTGGCACTTCGAGGGCAGCACCTCGCGCGTGCCGTCGTCCCGGTCGATCCACTTGCGGCCGCGGGCGCCCGGCTCACCACCGTTGACACCCCACGGGTACGTGAGCCAGCGGTCGTCGTGGATCGCGATGGTCCCCGGCTCCAGGAACCGGTACGCGACATCGACGCCGTTCCCGCCCCGGTGCAGCCCCGCCCCGCCGGTGTCGGCGACGGTCTCCCACCGCTCGATCCGCAGCGGGTAGTAGGACTCGAGGAACTCGCACGGGATGTTGACGAAGCTGGGCCACAGCGAGTGCCCGTCCGGCCCGTCGCCGAGCGGGCGCCCGGGGATGCCGCCGAAGCCGATCGAGTAGAGCTGGAACCACTCCCCCTTGCGGTCGCCGCTCGAGTAGTTCCCGGAATACATGAAGTGCGGTGACGACGAGAAGCCGGCCGCGTTGAGCAGCGCCGGGTTGGTCTGGCCGAGCAGCCCGCCGAACAGGTCGAAGACCCGGCCGATGCCGTGGTTGCGGGCGTTGAGCGCGGCCGGGTGCTTGGGCTTCCAGTACGAGCCGTCCGGGATCGTCACGTCCACGAGGGGGTAGAAGCCGTCGTTCCAGAGGATCTGCGGGTCGGCCACGGTGATCATGTAGATGCCGAAGAACATCCGGGCCAGGTTCTCGTTGAGGTAGTAGTTCACCGGCCCGATCGCCTGCGGGGACGAGCCGCTGAAGTCCAGGTGCACCTTGTCGCCGGTGCGGGTCAGGGACAGTTTCAGCTCGTACGGGCCGTAGCCGACGCCGTCGTCGCAGATGTAGTCGGTGAACGACAGCGTCCGCCCTTCCTCGAACACCATGTGCAGCAGCGTCTTCATGGCGTCGTAGTTGCGCTGCAGCAGGGCGTCCAGTGCCGAGAGGTACGTGGCGACGCCGAACCGCGCGCACATCTCCTGCACCCGGCGGGTCGCGGTGCGGCAGGCGGCGACCAGGCCGTTGAGGTCGGCCCGGTTCCAGTCGGGCACGCGCACCTGGTTGAGGATGATGCGCAGCGCGTCGTTGTTCAGGACCCCGCCGGCGTAGAGCTTGAACGGCGGGATGACCACGCCCTCTTCATAGATCGTCTTGGCGTCGGTGGGCATCGAGGAGGGCGTCTTGCCGCCGACGTCGGACATGTGCCCGAACATCGAGGCCCACCCGACGACCCGCCCGCCGACGTAGATCGGCATCACGACGAGCCAGTCGTTGGCGTGGCTGATCGCCGCCCCGCACGCGTACGGGTCGGAGGTGAGCAGCACGTCGCCCTCGCCGATGTCGCCGTCGAAGCCGGCCAGGAAGTCCGGGATGGACAGTCCAAACTGGCCGACGACCATCTTGCCGCTCGGGTCGGCGATCAGCGGGAACTCGTCGTGCTGCTCGCGGATGCCGGGCG
Source organism: Actinoplanes sp. NPDC051633 (assembly GCF_040681735.1). Lineage (NCBI taxonomy): Bacteria > Bacillati > Actinomycetota > Actinomycetes > Micromonosporales > Micromonosporaceae > Actinoplanes > Actinoplanes sp. NPDC051633. The sequence goes on from NZ_JBFAZH010001015.1 coordinate 1,488, forward strand.
AGAGCGCGGTGCGGAAGAGCACCTCGTCCATCTCGTATCGGGCGTTGCGCAGGCCGTTCTCGACGAGGTCGAGGGTCACGAGGTCGACGTCGACCGTTTCGACGGGCGACGAGTCGGTGATGATGCGTGCCATGGCTCAGGCCTCCGGACCGGAAACGGGGCGGATCAGCAGGCTGCCGCTGGGATCGGTGGTGGCCGCATGGCCGGGGAGGATCAGGGTGGTGGAGTCCATCTCGGTGACGATCGCCGGGCCGGTCACGACGTCGCCGGCCCGCAACTCGAGCCGGTCGTGGAGCGCGGCGTCGACGAAGCCGCCGTCGACGTAGATGCGGGTCTCGCCGGCACGGGCGGGGCTGCCGTCGCCCTTCTCCAGATGGATCGGAGAAACCGTGGGCCGCGCGCCGGTGACCGTGGCCCGGGCGTTGACCAACTCGTGGTCGACGGTGAGCGTGAACGAGAACAGCCTCTCGTGCTCGGCGTCGAAGAGGGCGCCGAGATCGTCGCCGAGGTCGAAGGTGATCGGCAGTTCGTTGCCCTGACCGACGTAGCGGACGTCGGCCGAGTAGGTGACCGTCTCCGGCGTCACCCGCGTGGAGGCGGCCGCCGCGAGCTCCTCGAAGATGGTGGCCAGCTCGCCCGCCGACAGGTCGCCCAGCTTGCGCAGCACCGTGCGGGCGGCCTCGTCGCGGGCCGAGGTGGTGGCGTCGCCGAGCGCGCAGAGCACGCCCGGCGAGGGCGGGACGATGACCGGCCATGCGCCGGTGAGCCGGCCGAGCGCGTTGGCGTGCAACGGCCCGGCGCCGCCGAAGGCGACCAGTGCGAAGTCCCGCGGGTCGAAGCCCTGCTGCACGCTGACCAGCCGCAGACCGCCGAGCATGTTCTCGTTGACGATGTCGACGATCCCGGCGGCGGCCGCCTCGACGCTCAGCCCCATCGCGTCGGCGACGGTCTGCACGGCGGCGCGGGCGGCCTCCCGGTCGAGGGTGATCTCGCCGCCGGCCAGCGTCGACGGAAGATAGCCGAGGACCACGTTGGCATCGCTCACGGTCGGCTCGGCGCCGCCCTTGCCGTAGGCGGCCGGCCCCGGTTCGGCGCCGGCGGACTGCGGCCCGACCCGCAGGGCGCGGGTGAGTTGGGGTACGTGGGCGATCGACCCGCCGCCGGCGCCGACCGTACGGACGTCGACCGCGGAGGCGCGGACGGTCAGGTCGCCGACCTTGGTCTCCCGGCCGATCCGGGCCTGCGCGTTGCGCACCAGCGCCACGTCGGTCGAGGTGCCGCCCATGTCGAAGGTGAGCAGCTCGGTGTGCCCGGACTGCTCGGCCACCC
>NZ_JBFAZH010001016.1:0-2810 GCF_040681735.1 Actinoplanes sp. NPDC051633
ATCGGCGCCGGGAGCAGCCCGTCGTCGCTGCCGATCTGGATCAGCGGCACCCGCTTGCCGCCGGCGTCGAGCGCGAGGCGGTAACGGCGGGCGTTCGACCCGTTGATAAGCCGCAGCCGGTAGCGGGCGGCGTCGACCTCGTGCCGGGGCCAGGCGGCGCCGTTCACCAGGATCACGTCGCCGAAAACGCCGGAGACGAAGTTGCCCCGGGCGCCGGGGGCGTGCATGTTCGGGTCGCGCATCGGATAACGCAGCGATCCGTCCTCGTCGAAGGCACGGTCGCAGATCACCAGCGGCAGGTCGCGGTCGTCGCGCGGCAGCGGCAGCTTCGCCTCCTGGTCGTCGGTGATCAGGAAGGCGCCGAAGAGCCCTCGCCAGACCTGCGGACCGGTGAAGTCCATCCGGTGGTCGTGGTACCAGAGCGTCGCGGCGCGCTGCGTCATCGGATAGCGGTAGTCGCGCTCGGTGTCGTGCAGCTTGCCCGGCATCGAGTGATGGTGTGGCGGCGCGGGGGAGTAACCGGCCGGCGTGATCAGGTCGGTCGGGAAGCCGTCGGACTCGGCCGGGGTGACGCCGCCGTGCAGATGCGTCGAGGTCGGGACGGGCAGCTCGTTGCGGACGGTCACGACCATGGGCCGCCCCCGCCGGCCGTGGAATGTCGGGCCGGGGAAGAGACCGTCGTAGCCCCAGATCTTCGTCGGGCGGTCCGGGAGCAGGTTCGCGGTGGCGACGCGCTGCGTGACGACGTAGTGGTCGGCCTCGGCGGTCACCCGGGCCGGGCGGGCCACCGGCGGGATCGGCAGCGGCACGCGGAACCGCTCCGGGCGCACCTCGCTGGTCAGCAGGTCGCCGGTGCCGGGCCCGTCGGCCGGCCGGCCGCAGCCGGTCGCCGCGGCGAGGCCCGCGCCGCCGGCCAGCGTGAGGAGGGCGCGGCGGGAGAGCGCGGCCTTCATCGCTGCCGTCATCGCTTTGTCCGGTACGCGAAGGCCCACCAGGTAAGGCCGGCGGACAGCGCCATGATGGCCATGCCGATCGGGATGTGCAGGCCGACGAGGCGGGCGAAGCCGATGCCGACCTGGACGCCGATCAGGAGCCACAGGACGACGCCGAAGACGATCGGCCACCACGGTCCCCGGCCCGGGCGCACCAGCAGCACGGCCGCGACCGGGAGCGCCATCGAGGAGAGCACCAGGAAGACGCCGTTGGCGCTGTGCAGGCCGAGGAAGGTGACCTTGCCGGTGATGAAGCCGCCGGCGAGCACGGCCTGCAGGAAGACCTGGAGCAGGACCAGCACGGCCAGGGCGCGCAGCAGCACGATCGGCCAGTGGGCCGGGCGGCGGGCCGGTGGCGCCATCGCCGGGGCCGCATCGGCGGTGACGTGCGGAAAGGGAGCGTTGTCAGGCACGAGTTCATCGTGCTGGCGTACCCGGCCGAGCGGATCGGGCGGCGTACCTAAGGGTCGCCCGGGTAATCCGGCGGTCCACGGCCGGTCGGGTGTCCGGGTTCACTCAGGGTTGGTGCGACGGCTCCCGGGCGTCGAGGGCCTCACGCAGCCCCCGCGCGGCGAGCCGGTCGGCGCGTTCGTTCTCGGGGTGCCCGGCGTGGCCCTTGACCCAGTGCCAGCGCACGTCGTGCCGGCTGACCGCCTCGTCGAGGAGCTGCCAGAGATCGACGTTCTTGACCGGCTGCTTCGCCGAGGTGAGCCAGCCGTTCGCCTTCCAGCGGGGCAGCCACTTCGTGATGCCGTCGCGGACGTAGATGCTGTCGGTGTAGAGCATGACGGTCAGCGGCGCGCGGGTCAGCGACTCGAGGGCGCGGATCGGCGCGGTCAGCTCCATCCGGTTGTTCGTGGTCGGCGTGGCCTCGCCGCCGCACAGGTCCTTCTCCGCGGAGCCGTAGCGCAGGACCGCGCCCCAGCCGCCGGGTCCGGGGTTCGGGATGCAGGCGCCGTCGGTGTAGATCTCGACGACGGTGGGCTCGGTCATGCGCGCACCCTACCGACCGCGGCCACCGGGAGGAGTGAGGCGGCCTCCGGGAGGAGGAAGGCGGGCGTGGCGAGCGGTAGACAGGACGCAGGGTCGATGCCGGTGACGGAGGGTCGCCTGGCTCGGCGTCCGGGAGGGGCCGGGCGCAACGTATCGTGGCCGGAGCGGATCCGATGGGGTTCGCGTGGACGTCGAGACAGTCTTCAGTCCGGTTCAGGGTGGCAGGGCTGTGGGGGTGGGATGACTCGGGCCGGGGCCGTCGAGGTGCGGGACGTGGTGGTGCGCTACGGCGACGTCACGGCGGTGGACGGTGTCTCGCTGACCGCGCCGCGCGGGCAGGTGCTCGCTCTGCTCGGCAACAACGGCGCCGGCAAGACCAGCCTGCTGCAGGTGTGCGAGGGCTTCCGCCGGCCGGACGCCGGCAGCGCCTCCGTCCTGGGCCTGGATCCGGTGGGCGACCACGACGCGCTGATGCCGCGCATCGGGATCATGCTGCAGTCCGGCGGGGTGTATCCGTGGGCGACGGCCGGCGAGATCCTCGAGTTGTTCGCCGGGTTCGCGGCGACGCCGCTGGACACCGGGATGCTGCTCGACCGGCTCGGGCTGCGGCACCTGCGGCGGACCCGCTGGCGGCGACTGTCCGGCGGGGAGCAGCAGCGGCTCGCGCTGGCGGTGGCGCTCGTCGGGCGGCCGGAGCTGCTGTTCCTGGACGAGCCCACGGCCGGCATGGACACCGAGGCCCGGCACACCACCTGGCAGCTTGTCGAGCAGCTGCGGGCGGACGGCGTGTCCGTCATTACCTTACTTACAGCGCTTATTAAATAG
>NZ_JBFAZH010001017.1:0-2806 GCF_040681735.1 Actinoplanes sp. NPDC051633
CCGCGACCACCGAGCTGAGCACCCGCGACCTGGCGTTGGCCGAGGCGATCTCGCTGCCCGTGGTGCTGATCCTGCTGCTGTTCATCTTCGGCTCACTGGTCGCCGCGTCGCTGCCGGTGCTGATCGGCGGGTGCGCGGTGCTCGGATCGTTCGGCGTGCTGCACGCGGTGGCGCTGCACCACGACGTCAACTCGTTCGCCCTCAACGTGGCCAGCCTGCTCGGCCTCGGCATGGCCATCGACTACGGCCTGTTCACCGTCGGCCGGTTCCGCGAGGAGCAGGAGCAGGGCCACTCCCCCGCCGAGGCGGTGGCCCGGACCATGGCGACCGCCGGGCGTACCGTCGTCTTCTCCGCCTCGCTGCTGATGATCGCGCTGGGCGGTCTGCTGCTGTTTCCGCAGGGCTTCCTCAAATCCCTCGCGTACGGCGGGCTGGCCGCGGTCGGCCTCGCCGCGTTCTTCTCGCTGACCGTGCTGCCGGCGATGCTCGCGCTGCTCGGGCCCCGGGTCGACAAGCTGCCGGTCCGCCTGCCCCGCCGCCGCAACGCGCCGCCGCCCGGGACGGGCTGGGCCAGGCTCGCCGGGCTGGTGCTGCGCCGGCCGGTGCTGGTCGTGCTGCCCATCCTGGCCGGTCTGCTGATCCTGGCGAACCCGATCCGTGGCGTGCAGTTCGGCGAGGCGGACGAGCGGGTGCTGCCCGCGTCCGAGCCGGCCCGGCAGGCGCTCGAGAAGCTCAAGGCCGATTTCCCGTCGCTGAGCACCGCGGGCATCCAGATCGTGCTGCGCGGGCCCGGTCAACCGGCGCCGTTCGCGGCGGCGGTCGCCAAACTGCCGGGCATCGCCGGGGTCACGCCAGGTCGCTCCGCCGCGGGCGTCGCGACACTCACCGCCACCCCGGAAGACAAGGATCCCTTCGGTACGGGCGCCCGCGACGCCGTCCGCGCGATCCGGGACCTGCCGGCGCCGGCCGGGACGCAGGTGCTGGTCGGCGGCGCCACCGCCCGCAACGTCGACAGCCTCGAGGCGACGGTCGACCGGCTGCCGCTGATGATCGGGCTGCTCGTCGGGGCGACGCTGCTGCTGATGTTCCTGGCCTTCGGGTCGGTGCTGCTGCCGGTCAAGGCGGTGGTGATGAGCGCGCTGTCGCTCGCGGCGACGTTCGGCGTACTCGTCTGGGTCTTCCAGGACGGGCACGGCGCGGGCCTGCTCGGGGTGACGCCGGCGCCGCCCGAGGTCGGGATCGTGGTGCTGATGGCCGCGGTGGTCTTCGGCCTGTCCACCGACTACGAGGTCTTCCTGCTGTCGCGCATGGTCGAGGCCCGCACCCGCGGGGCGACCACGGCCGAGGCGGTCACCACGGGCCTGGCCCGCACCGGCCGCGTGATCAGCGCGGCGGCGGTGCTGCTGATCGTGGTGACCGGGGCGTTCGCGCTGTCGTCGGTGACGACGATGCGGTTCGTCGGGGTCGGCATGATCCTGGCGCTGGTGCTGGACGCGACGGTCGTGCGGATGCTGCTCGTGCCCGCGGTGCTGGGCCTGCTGGGCGACGCGGCGTGGTGGGCGCCGGGGCCGCTGCGGCGATTACAGGAGAGGGCGGGCCTGGCCGAGTATTCGAGCGAGGAGCTATTCCCCACGGTGTCGGTGGGCCGGCACGCGGCCCCGGACGACGCCGTGGCCAGTCCGTCGGGCGTGTCCCGCCCGCGGCACGCCTCCTGGACGGAGGAGGACGAGAAGCCACGCCCCGACTGGGCGACCGAACGCCCGCGCCCCCTCCCGGTGGACCGCTCCGCGGCGCCGACCTCCCCGGCGCCCGGGTCGCCCCTGCCATCCCCGACAACGGCGCCGCCCGAAGCCGCGCAAGCACCGAAGGCGCCGTCAGAGCCATCACCGTCAGCGTCTCCAGCAGACTCGTCCTCTCCCCCGGCGTCAGCACCGGCGGAAGAGCCACAACCAGCCACCGCACAGACACCCACCCCACCGCCGGAAGAAACGCCCGGGCCAGACGCGCCGCCGTCCCCCACCGAGGCGCAGACACCCTCGACGTCCGAGACCCCCGCCTCAACTGCTCCCAACTCCGCCCCACCCACCTCCGCCCCACCCACCTCCACCCCACCCGTCTCCACCGCTCCCACCTCCACCCCGCCCGTCGCCGCGCCGCCCGCCTCCGCCCCTCCCGCATCCGCTCCTTCCAGCTCCGCTCCTCCCACCTCCGCCCCGCCGACGTCCGCTTCGCCGGCCTCCGCCCCGCCGGCCTCCGCTCCACCCGTCGCCGCCCCGCCAGCCTCCGCCCCACCCGTCGCCGCCCCACCGGCCTCCGCCCCACCCGTCGCCGCGCCACCCGCCACTGCCTCTCCGGGAACGGCGCCCTCGGCCTCCGCACCTCCCACCTCACCGCCTCCCACGCGAGCGACAAGTCCCACCTCACCGCCGCGGACCACGCCCCGGTCGGCCGAGTCCTCGGCAACAGCGGGCGCCACCGACTCGCAAGCCTCGACCTCTGCCGCAGCCCGAACCACGCCTCCGACCAACAAGTCCACCGTGGACGCATCGGCCGCTGACGCGGCACGCCTCGATGTCAGCGGCGCACCGACCCTGCGGATGAACACCGGCGAGCGGCCCACCCTGTTCGGAAAAGCCGCAACCGCAGCCGAGCCGCCCACCGCTCCTCCGGACGCGACATCATCTGCGGGCCCGGCGCCCGACCCCGGCGACACCGGCGTAGACGGCCCGGACGGCCCCACACCACCCGCCGAGACCACCCTCGTGCTCGAGGTGGACCGGGAAGCCGCCAACCGCATCGCCGGATC
>NZ_JBFAZH010001018.1:0-2805 GCF_040681735.1 Actinoplanes sp. NPDC051633
CGGCTCCCGCAGGCGGAATGGGCAGCGGCGGCGGCCAGCTGTAACACTGGGGCCGCCGCCGTCCGTTGAGACCTCATCGATGCATCGTAGAGCGATACATCGAGGGGCCGGATTCAGCGTACTGAGACCGCCGACGCCGAGTTGGCCACCTCGTCCGCCGCCGAGGTCACCAGGCCGCGGGTCTGCGCCGCCAGCGACACCTGCTCGTCCATCACCGACGCGGCCAGGCGCTGCGCGTCCGCCACCGAGCCCAGCCGGCTGGTCATCTCGGACACCGCGTTGCCCACCGCCGCGGCGCCCGTCGTCACCTCGGCCACCGTGGCCTCGATGCGCGCGGTCGCCGTCGCGGTCTGACCCGCGAGCTGCTTGACCTCGCCGGCCACCACCGCGAAGCCCTTGCCCACCTCGCCGGCCCGGGCCGCCTCGATGGTCGCGTTCAGGGCGAGCAGGTTGGTCTGGTCGGCGACGGCCTGGATCAAGCCGGCGATCGCCGCGATGTCGGCCACCGACGTGCGCAGCTCCTCCAGCGAGCGCAGCGCGGTGTCCCCGTCGGTCAGCGTGGTGGTGACCTGGTCGCTGGCGTGGGAGACGGTCTTGGTCACGTCGGACAGGGCCGATTCGAAGCCGCTCAGCGCCTCGTCGGCGTCGGTGCGCAGGCGGGCGCCGGTCGCGCTCGTACGCTGCAGCACCTCCTCCAGGCGGACCGCCATCTGCTCGGCGCGGTCGAGCTGCGCCTGCGCGTCGATGCGGGCCTCCTCCTCGCGGCGGGAAGCTTCCTCGGCGGCCTCGCGGAGCTGGGTGGCGCCCTTCTCGGCGATCTCCGCCTGCCGGCTCTCGTTCTCGCGGCGGACCGCAGCGTCGAAGTGCCAGTAGGTGATCTGTGCGGCGGACATGGCGAGCACGAAGACGGCGTGCAGCAGGGCCCGCGAGAGGATCGCGCCGGTCGAGTGGCCGACGTGGCCGCCGAAGACCAGGTCGGGTGCGAGCACGCCGATGCCGAGGTGGTGGCCGGCGACCAGGACGACGGCCAGCGCGAAGGCGAGCCAGTCCTGGTAGAGGCCGATCAGCGCGATCACGACGAAGAAGTGGAAGTGCAGGTCGATCATGCCGCCGCCGGCGTGCACGAGGGCATCGGCGGAGAGCAGGAAGCCGACGCTGGTGGAGATCGCCCGGCCCCGCTGGGAGGTGGCCGTGCCGGCCACGACGCCGCAGGCCATGACGCCACCCAGCACGGCGAGCAGCAGCGGGGCGTGGTGGCCCGGGCTGAGCTGGCCGGAGAAGTAGCCGATAACGAGGATCACCGGCACGTGCACCCAGAGCAGCAGGCGCAGCACCCGATGCCGGGCGGCGAAGGCCTGCTCGGAGAGCTCCACGGCGGGGATCAGGCGGCTGAACGCGGTCATCACTGCACCTTTCACTGATGGGTTCCCTGCTCCATTCGGATCGAGAGGCTCGGGCCCGCACGAGTGGGCGGGTGCAACGGGGGTGCTTTATTAATCCTTGAACTTTCCTAACAGTTATTGACGCGGCGTTAGACATCGAGTTGAGTTGATGTCACCCCACGCAATCCCCACACGGCGGAAGGTGGCTCCCCCATGCCCAGAAAACGTCTTCTGTCCGTCCTCGCCGCGATCGGCATCGGCTTGGCCGCCACGGCCGCGGCGGTCGTTCCGATGACCATCGCCGGCGCCGCCGAGGCTTGCGCCGCGCCGTACAACAACAACACCGTCTATGTCGGCGGGAACCGGGTCTCCCACAACGGCCACAACTGGACCGCCCGGTGGTGGACGCAGTACGCGGCCCCGGTCGCCGTGCCCGACGGCGTCTGGACCGACAACGGCGCCTGCGGCGGTGGTGGGGGTGGCGGCGGTGGCGGCGGTGACACCTGCAACTACCCGAACTGGGCGCAGGGCGCCTGGTACGCGACCGGCGCGATCGTCCGCTTCAACGGCAGCCTCTACATCGCCGAGCACGACAACCCGGGATACGACCCGACCATCAGCACCTGGTTCTGGGACCCGTTCACCTGCGGTGGTGGCGGCGGCACGACCCCGCCGCCGCAGCCCGGTGGATTCCCGGTCTCCGAGGCCCAGTTCAACCAGATGTTCCCGAACCGGATCGCGTTCTACTCGTACGCCGGGCTGGTCGACGCCGCGCGCAAGTACCCCGCCTTCCTCAGCGGCGACGACGCCACCAAGAAGCGCGAGGCGGCCGCCTTCCTGGCCAACGTCAGCCACGAGTCCGGTGGGCTGGTCTACGTCGAGGAGCAGAACCAGGCGAACTGGCCGCTCTACTGCAGGCCGACCCCGGAGGTCGGATGCCCGGCCGGGCAGTCCGCCTACCACGGCCGCGGCCCGATCCAGCTGAGCTGGAACTTCAACTACAAGGCCGCCGGCGACGCGCTCGGTCTCGACCTGCTGCACAACCCCGACATGGTCAAGAACGTCACGTCGGTCGCCTACCAGACCGCGGTCTGGTACTGGATGACGCAGAACGGGCCGAACTCGATGCCGGCGCACCAGGCGCTGTTCTCGCAGGGCTTCGGCGGCACGATCCGCAGCATCAACGGCTCGCTGGAGTGCAACGGCGGCAACCCGGCGCAGGTCCAGAGCCGGGTCAGCTCTTACCAGCACTTCGCCGGCATCCTCGGCGTCGACCCGGGGCCGAACCTCTACTGCTGAGCTGACCGGCGGCGTTCACAAGCCTTACACGGAAAGAGGGGCCGAGAGGGGTACGGCCGGGCGGCGGCCGTACCCCTCTCGCTTCGTGCGTGTAAAGGGCCAGCTGCGGCCGGGCCCGATAGGA